>NZ_BAABEY010000024.1:0-255715 GCF_039540405.1 Ravibacter arvi | reverse complement strand
TGGCCGGTAAACACAATATGTATTTACTTGAAACACAATAAGTTAAAAAAGATGTCATTGGCACCGCAGCGGAGGGATCTCCTGCTCCCTGCACCCAATCCCTTTCAGAGGACCTTTTTATAGCAACAGGAGATCCTTCAGTTCCACTGCGCTCCATTCAGGATGACCATCCGGCAGATGCGCTACCATTGACAACACGATGGATGGAGCCGCTCCAACCTCCGGGTCATCCCGACCGCAGCGGAGGGATCTCCCGGTCCCAGTACCCAATCCCTTTTAGAGGGCTTTTTTCTTGCAACAGGAGATCCTTCGACTCCGCTGCGCTCCGCTTCAGGATGACCGTCCGGCAGATGCGCTACCATTGATAACAACAGGTTTGGAGCCGCACCAACCGGAGGGTCATCCCGACCGCAGCGGAGGGATCTCCCGGTCCCTGCACCCAATCCCTTTCAGAGGACTTTTTTATAGCAACAGGAGATCCTTCGACTCCGCTGCGCTCCGCTTCAGGATGACCGTCCGGGTGGTAGCCTCCGGCTACCATTGACTACCATTGACAACATCTATTTGTCATCTCCGCTACAAGGTGTTTTCGCAAAAAACTTCTTTCTCAGAATGACGGGCGGGAACGCGCCTTTTTTTCAGAGCTTTACGTTCCGGATCACATTCTTGATATTCAATTCGATAATCTGGCCCATTGAGCGGCATTGCAGATATTTAGCGTCACCGAAATGCGACGCCAGGCCCGTTTTCAGCTCGGCCACTTTCTCCGGCGTTGACGTATAGTCCAGTATAGAAACATCCCGAAGCGCCGCCAGACGGTGCCTCTCGCTGCGAACCTGGTAGAGCAAACTGGAATGCTCCTCCTGCTGGTACTGTCTGACGGTTTTCTCCGTAAGAAACTCCATAGCCAGCTTCACATAGGCATAGTTTTCCTTGAAAAACTGGGGCATATATACTTTCGGATTCCCTTCGTAAAACTGCTGATCGAAGTCAATTGCCCTGAGTCTGAACTGAAAATCGTCAAAATCCGGCGTAATCTGCATTACAAAGTTGTACGCCCGCATGTCTCCCAGCAAGGTAATCAGACAGCGTTCGTTGAACTTCACAAATTCCTTCGCCACCCGGGTCATATTATAGTCAGGGTGATTCAGGCGATTTTTTGCAAATACGTCTCCCGGGATTCCCGCGATGTGTTCCTCCACCAGGGTTTCCTCGTCAACGACATAGTTCACCTGGTTAGGCGTCAGAATTTCTTCCAATTCCAGCCCGTAAATACGGGAAGTGTCAGCACGTTTGATATAAAAATAGTCATAGATATCGTTAAGCCTGTTGACTATTTTCACCCGAAACGGATTGGAATTGCCAAACATGCAGTAATCGATCCGCTCGATATACTTGTGCTCTACGAGCCGAAGATTGCCGGAGGCCTTCAGAATCGCGTAGGCCATCTTCAACCCGTCATGAATCCGGTCGAGCTCTATACCCGGATAAAGGGGGCTCTGCCATAAGGTATCTTTATTGAATTTATCCAATACCGGGAAAGACTCCGTAAACTGCATCAGATCATGATAACTGATCGGCAACCGCTTTTCGCGCTGGTAGGTACGGAGATATTTACGGAGCTCCGGACTAACCGGGATTATCGGCTTTTTCCGGGATATGACAACATTGGCAACATCCATTTCTTCGAGAACTTGTCACCTGCAAGATAACTTTTTTTCACCCCACTTTCAACACCACAGCGCTGCTCAGGCCAGGGAAGGGAACGACGTTCCCCTGATGCGGCTGTAAAGCTCCACGGCATACAAATCAGTCATGCCGGAAACAAAATCCAGCACCGACATTATTTTGGTATAGGTGTCGCTTTCGTCGGTATAAAACTGACGTGGCATGAGGTCAACCAGTTTCCGTTGGTAGGAAGTTTTCTTCTCATTGAGATAAGCAGGGATAAATTCTTCTAATAGCCCACCGATCACTTTATACCCGGCTACTTCTATCTGCACCACAGTGGAATGGTTGTAAATCTGTTTGCGGGAAACCTCCTTTATTTTTTTGAGTGCTGAAAGATACGGTTCCTTTACCTGGTCTATCAATGCAAAATTATAATCGCCCCGAAGCAGCGCCTCCTGGGCCTCAAAAAACACCTCCGAGCATTCTCCGATCAGCCGGCTGATGGCCTTTGCACGAAGCAGGCCTACCCTCGCTTCCGAATCCTCGATTCCGGCCAATCGCCCGGCCAGCCGGTCGTCGTCACAAACTGGCAGCAGAAGACTTTCAACTTCCGGGTAGGACAGGATCTTAAGCCGGTGGGCATCTTCAAGGTCGATAATGTTATAGCAAATATCGTCCGCAGCTTCCACGAGGAAAACGAGGGGATGCCGCCTGTAAGCCAGGTGCTCACCCGCATCGGCAATCAGCCCGAGTCGTTCGGCCAGCTCTCTGAAACCAGCCTCTTCCGCCTGGAAAAAACCGTACTTTTTCTTGTGGATCCATGACTTGTCGTGCCCGGTGATGGAAGCGCACGGATACTTCGCTATTGCTGCCAACGTAGAGTAGGTCAGGGAAAAACTCCCCTGCCCCTTCCCTTTAAAGGAGTGGGTCAGGATGCGAAATGCATTGGCATTACCCTCAAACCGGATGAGATCCTGCCATTCAGCGTCCCGGAGCTCCTTCCTGTATACTTTCCCGTCACCTTCTTCGAAATAATGAGAAATAGCCGACTCTCCGGAATGACCGAAAGCGGGGTTACCGAGATCGTGCGCGAGACAGGCCGAGGCAACAATATTGCCTACTTCGCTCACCAGGGGAAGCTGCCGGTCAATTTCGGGGTTCGATTTCTTCAGCTGATTGTAGAAAATTCTTCCGAGGGACCTTCCCACGCTGGCAACTTCCAGACTGTGAGTCAAACGGTTATGCACAAAAATACTCCCCGGAAGCGGAAATACCTGCGTTTTATTCTGTAACCTGCGGAATGGGGATGAGAAAATCAGGCGATCATAATCACGCTGAAACTCGGACCGCGCTTCTTCCGCATCCTGTGCTGCTTCGCGTACGCTCCCCCACCGCTTGGCGGATAATAACTGTTCCCAATTCATCATGGCAATAGGCGACGGGTTATTTATATTGTTCTCGTCCTTTTAATTTCGTCGAGAATTTCCCTGCCCCCCTTGGCCAGCACTACATCCGCCAGTTCATTTCCCAGGGAAGACGCATCCCCGGATACCCCCGTCCTGGTATCGGTCAGCAATTGACGGCCATCCAAGCTGATTACGCCACCTCTTAATGTCAGTATTCCGCCCGATACCTCGGAAAGGGCAAATACGGGCACGCTGCATCCCCCTTGTACTTTTTTAAGAAAAGCGCGCTCTGCGAGAAGCCCGGTTTCGGTATCGGGATGGTTAACAGCCGACCTGATCAGGGCCTTGCGCCCGCTATCCAACGCCCTTGCGCACTCCACCGCTACGCTTCCCTGGCCTACCGCCGGAATAAACGTTTTTTCGCCTATTACCTCGGTAATCAAGTCATCATACCCCATGCGATGTACACCCGCAAATGCAAGCAACAGGGCGTCACAGACTCCCTCCTCCATCTTTTTCAGACGGGTTTGCAAATTACCCCGCATGTTCACCACGTTGAGGTGGGGGTAAAAATGCCTCAGGAAAGCGACACGCCTTACCGAAGAAGTCCCGACGATAAAACTTTCGGTAGCCGACAATTTTTTCTGCGGATCAAAGCTTAGCAGCACGTCGTTTACACGCTCTCTCTCCGTAAAAGCAATCAGCTCCAGGTCGTCATCCAGCGACGACTGAACGTCTTTGGCACTATGGACGGCGATATCGATTTCACCTGTGCGAAGTTTTTCCTCCAATTCTTCCGTAAAGAGGCCTTTGGCGCCTATGCTCGAAAGTGAGCGATCCAGTATTTTGTCGCCCTTTGTTTCGATAATCACGTTTTCCGCCGTGGCGCCGGCTTTTTCCAGCAATGATTTCACGTGGTCGGCCTGCCACAGTGCCAGGCGGCTCCCCCGCGTACCAATTCTAATATGCATAACGACTTTTTAGTGAGGCTGTGCTAAACTCCGACGGTATCGCCTTCGTCCAGAACAATTCTTTCCTCAATATAATTAATTATCTCACTCGCTACATCAATTCCCGAAACCTCTTCAATCCCCTGCAGACCGGGCGAAGAATTCACTTCTATCACCAGCGGCCCCCGTTTTGATTGCAGCAGGTCCACACCTGCCACTTTAACGCCCAGCGCCTTTGCGGCCGCCAATGCTGCCCGCTCTTCTTCTTCCGATAGTATCACAGGCTGTCCTTTACCCCCGCGATGCAGGTTTGACCGGAAATCGGCCTCCAATCCCTGGCGTTTGATTGCCGCTACCACCCGGTTACCGACCACAAAAGCACGTATGTCGGCGCTTTCAGCCTCAGCAATATATTCCTGGATGAGGAAATTGGCACGAAGGCCATAGAAGGCTTCAATGGTTGATTTGGCGGCCTTCTTGGTTTCGGCCAGCACAACGCCTACTCCCTGGGTTCCTTCCAGCGTTTTGATCACAACGGGCGGTCCGTCTACCATCTTCAGGAGCGCTTCCACCTGCGTAGAATCTTTGGCCATTACGGTCTTCGGGATGTCGACCCCGGCTCTCGACAGGATCTGGAGGCTGCGCAGCTTGTCCCGGCACCGCATGATTGCCTGGGATTTTACGGTGGTAAACACCTTCATCATTTCGAACTGCCTGACTACCGCACACCCGAAACCGGAAATAGAAGTCCCGATTCTCGGAATTACGGCATCGATATGTTGCAGCTGCATATCATTGTATACCAGCGATGGCCTGTTGCCTTCTACCACCAGGAAACACTTGGAATGGTCGATCACGACTCCCTCGTAGCCACGCTTTCGGATCGCCTCAAGAAGTCTTTTCGTTGAATACAGTTCTTTATTAGTAGAAAGAATGGCAATTCTCATGTTTGTTTTTTTTGAAGTCCTGATTGAAAGGAATGAAGAGGTACTACGCCTTTGACGGCTTTACTTTGTTGACAGAAGCGTCTACGAGAAAACGGCCTTTGAGAAAATTCCGGCCTATGAGCACCGGGTAGACCATGTTGTCACGGTTGGATAAGGTAAAACTCCCCCTGAACCTCCTGCCATTTATCACGACAAGGGTTTTGATGGCAAATCGTTTCTCCACCGTGCCGAACGAGCTCTTTACTTCCCGTTCCTGGAAATCGAAAGTCGAGAAGCCGACAGGTTCGCGTCCGGCATCGACCGTGAGCCAGAAATTCAGAAGGGGTCGCCCTTCTTTTTTTTCGAGAACGACCCTGGCACAATGCATGGCCGAAGTCCTTGCCCCGGTATCTACCCGGGCCTGTACCCGGAGCCAATTAAACTCAGGAAAGTTTACGATCTCCGTTGCGCCTATGATCTGACTAGCTAACACGTCAACTTGGATTTGCCGTTAACCCTGCTTCAGCAATTTTGACAAAGTTAACGATAGATCGAGGAAAACAATCTTCGCCCGCACATTGCTCTCAATATGATAATGTGCTTTCGATAATTCCCCGGCAATGGCGTGAAGATACTTCTCATGGAAAGATCTGGAAAAGTTTTCGAGGAAGGTCCGGTTTCCGTCTGCAGTGCGGATCAGGTCATTCGCGCCTGATTTCAGCAGGAGAATATCCCGGAAAACACGCAGGGAATACTCCAGCAGATCTTTCTCCTTTTCTCTGGGGAAAGCATCGAACTGGTCGGCCATCTGAATCATTCCGGACACATTTTTCCGGTAACAATTGGTCATCCACTCCCGGAACCAAACGAGCCGGTCGTCAATCTGTTCGCCGCTGAGCGCGAGCGCCTCCGCCAGGTTTCCTTCTGCCAGGTATACAATTTCAGCTATTTTCCGGTCATCCGTAAGGCCGAGGTCTTCAGCAAGGTAACCCTTCACGGCTTCATCACTGAAGTGAGGCACCCAAATGCGTTGCACCCGCGAAAGGATGGTTGCCAGCAACTTGTCGGACTCGTCGGACACGAGAATAAACAGCGTACGGGCAGCCGGCTCTTCCAGGATTTTGAGCAGCGCATTGGCCGATGAAGCATTCATCAGTTCCGGTTTCCAGATAACCAGGATTTTGTACCCTCCTTCATAGGACTTGAGCGTGAGCTTCCGCAGAATATTCCGGGCTTCATCAACAGGGATAATTGCCTGTTTGTTGTCAAGCTTGAGAAATTGCAGCCACTGAGGGAGTGTCTGGTAGGGACTTATCGCTAAAAACTCCCGCCATTCAGGCAGAAAGTGCTCGGACAATTTCCGGGAATCTTTCGAGTCCGTCCTGGCAAACGGGAAAATCAGGTGCAGGTCGGCGTGGGCCAGCTTGCTCATTTTTGTACAAGCGGCACATTTCCCGCAGGCATCCCGTTCCTGTTTGTCCTCGCAGAAAACATAGGTCGCAAAGGCCAGCGCCAATGAAAGCCCGCCCCCGCCCGGATGCCCGTCCAGCAAAAGACCATGAGCTACTTTCTCTTTCCTGACTGCCTGCAGCAATACATCCTTAACCTGATCCAGACCCGGAATTTCGGAAAACAACATAGCAATTCTCTCTACCTGACTTTATCTATACAGGGCCGATCGCTTATAGACTTCTTCGAGCAGCCTGCGATCTGCCTCTTCCAGCAATTTACCTTTACTTTTAGCAGTCATTTCCGCCACCGCCAATGCCTTATCCAACCGGTAAGTTTCGTAACCATCGGCCTTGCCCCCCCATGAAAACGAGGGTATAAATTTCTCCTGGAACCCCGCCCCGAAAACATTCACGTGTACCCCGACCACCGTACCGGTGTTAAAGATCGTGGAAATCCCGGACTTACTGTAGTCCCCCATGTAAAGGCCGCAGTTGGCAAGACCCGTATCTTCCGGCTCTCCGGTCGCGTAGCTGAAAAGCTTTACGTGGGAATAGTCGTTTTTCAGGTTGGAGTTATTGGTGTCGGCCCCCAGGTTGCACCATTCGCCCAGTACGGAATTCCCCAGGTAGCCGTCATGGCCTTTGTTGGAAAAGGCAAAAAACACACAATTGTTTACTTCTCCGCCCACCTTACAATAGGGCCCTACCGTGGTATTGGGCCGTATTTTGGTACCTTGGGCAAGAACCGCGCCCTCACCGAGCGCAAAAGGCCCCTGGATCATGCATCCTTCCTGAACTACGGCATTTTTGCCTATGTAAACAGGCCCGTTTTCGGCGTTGATGATCGACGCTTTAATAATAGCCCCCTCCTCTACAAATATATTCGCGGCCTGGTAGCAGCGTGTAAACGGATCAGATATTTCAACAAATGCCGTTTGCCCGGAAAGCCGCTCCAGATCAGCCGCGATTTCCGCGCCATTTTTTTGGTGAATGTGCCATTTTTTTGAAACCTGGCCAAAGTCACGGTCAAAAACGAGATGTGCGTAAGCCTCCGGTTGATGTCCGGGCCGCCACTCCGGACCGGTTCTGATTGCGAGCAGCTGCTCGTCAGCACCGTAAAGCGCAGCACCGGGTCCCAATTCAAGAATAGCACCGACCAGCGAGATGTCGGGAAAAACCGATCCATTGATAAACAGGTTGTCCGCCCCGAGCTCAACGGGATATTTCTCCTGCAGATACTCGTCGCTGAGAAGGCTGTATTGGCCGGGCAAAGCCCGTTCCCACTTCTCCTGTATGCTTAAAATACCGCACCTGATAAGCGGGATCGGTCGGGTATAAGTAAACGGCAGAAGGTCAATCCGCAGGATAGGATCATCAAAGAGTACTAGGTTCGGTTTCATTGTGTAAAAGGTGTGAGGTGTGAGGTGTGTGGTGTGAGCCTCACAGCCCATCCCTCACACCTCACACCTGTATCATTTTAAATCCTGGCCACAAAATAAGGGCGGGCTGCCGGATATCCGGCAGCCCGCCCTTATTTTATTTTCAGCAAGCGGAATTACTTCTTCCCGTAACGCTTCAGGAACTTGTCTACACGTCCTGCAGTGTCTACCAGTGTATTCTTACCTGTATAAAACGGGTGTGATTTTGAAGAAACCTCCACTTTGTAAACAGGATATTCGTTACCGTCTTCCCACTTGATGGTCTCTTCCGTTTGAATCGTTGAACGAGTCAAAAACTTGTCGTCGCTTGAAAGATCCCAAAATACGACCGGTCTGTATTTGGGATGAGTATCCTTTTTCATTATGCGTCTCTGTTCTATATAATTAATTTACCTTTACCTCATAAAAGAGGTGCAAAGGTACGAAGGACGCAATAGAACTTCAACAAATTATATAAAAAAATAATATAAACGCTTTCGGTTGCATAATTAAAAGGTTTTTTGCTAGGTAAATGGCCCAGGCATTGGATATATTTACGACCTGTTTTAATCACCTTAACTTTTCCTGCGTCGGTGTGGTATCATACCCAATGCTACAAGCTTATTTCTCTATTGTATGTTTCGTTTAGATAAAAAAACCGCACTGATCACTGGAGGTGCCAGCGGTATCGGACTATCTATGTCAAAGCTTTTTGCACAGCAGGGAGCCGAAGTACACATCCTGGAACTCAACCTGGCAAGTGCCGAAGCTGCGGCCCGCGAATTAACAGCCGCCGGCCTGACCGCCTACGCCCACGCGCTGGACGTATCACGGCAGGCCGACGTGCTAGAAGTCATCAACAGGATCGCTGAAAAAAAGAAAATCGATATCCTGGTAAACAATGCGGGGATTGCGCACATCGGAAAGGCGCATACGACCGCAGAGTCCGATTTTGACCGGGTAATCAATGTCAACATCAAAGGCGTGTACAACTGTATTTATGCAGCCATTCCCCATTTTATTGCCGGCGGCGGCGGCGTTATCCTAAATACTGCCTCTATTGCCGCTACAGTCGGCATCCCGGATCGCTTTGCCTATTCCACCACCAAGGGCGCTATCTATACCATGACGCTGTCGGTTGCCCGCGATTATCTCGAAGAGAAAATCCGGTGCAACAGTATTTCACCCGCGCGCGTCCATACGCCGTTCGTAGATGGGTACCTCGCCAATACCTATCCCGGCCGCGAAGAGGAAATGTTTGAAAAATTGTCGAAAACACAGCCGATCGGCCGTATGGCCAAGCCGGAAGAAGTAGCAGCTCTGGCGGTCTATCTTTGTTCCGACGAAGCAGGGTTCATTACCGGCGCAGACTACCTGATCGACGGAGGTTTCGTACACCTGAACAATTAATTCTTTCCGGGTGTCCGGAAACCCATTTTGTCTGATTTTCAAAAATAAAATAGCTATGAGCCTTGAGGTATCAGCCACAAGCGGCACACAAACGTTCCGTGGCTCACACCCCACCGCTCACCACTCAAACCTTAATTCATATGAAATTATTTCGCTTTGGCGCCTACGAAAATGAAAAACCGGGCGTTGCATTGCCGGACGGCCGGCAGATCGATGTTTCTGCCTTCGGAGAAGACTATACAGAAGCTTTTTTTGCCTCCAACGGGCTCCAGAGGCTCTCGGAATGGGTAGCAAAAAACGGCAGCTCCGCGCCCGTTCTTGAACCCGGCTTCAGGTACGGCTCCTGCATTGCCCGGCCTTCAAAGATCGTCTGTATCGGGCTGAACTACGCCAAACATGCTGTGGAATCAGGCGCCGCTATTCCAAAAGAGCCCATTATTTTCTTCAAGTCTACTTCTGCGCTGGTCGGTCCTTTTGACGACGTAATGATCCCGCGGGACTCTGTAAAAACCGACTGGGAGGTAGAATTGGCCGTTATTATCGGTAAAAAGGCAAGCTACGTGGAGGAAGCGGATGCGCTTAGCTATGTAGCGGGATACGCCGTACACAATGACTACTCCGAACGCGCCTTTCAATTGGAAAGAGGCGGCCAATGGGTGAAAGGAAAGAGCTGCGATACGTTCGCGCCCGTAGGCCCTTACCTGGTTACCAGCGACGAAGTAGCCGATCCGCAAAATCTGAATCTCTGGCTTTCGGTAAACGGACAAACGTTCCAGAATTCCAATACGGCTGATATGATCTTCAATGTCAAACAATTGGTGAGCTATCTCAGCCAGTTCATGACACTTTTGCCCGGCGATATCATTACCACCGGTACGCCTGAAGGCGTCGGCCTGGGTATGACGCCACCGCTCTACCTGAAAGCCGGCGATGTTGTAGAGTTAGGCATTGAGGGGTTGGGCGAGCAAAAACAGGTTGCTGTGGCCTGGAGCAGGTAGTCGAACATCATCCCGACCGCAGCGGAGGGATCTTCCGCATCACTTAAAGCCACGAATTCACCAATAAAATAACCTATTGGTGAATTCGTGGCCTTCCCGCCCGTAAGTTACCTGACTTTATAAAACCGGTAACCAAACAAAAAAATCACCGCATAGCACACAATGGGCAGATAATAAGCAGTAGCGATATCCGTATCTGCCAGGCGGCCCATCAGCGGCGGGAACAGCGCACCGCCCACCACCGCCATCACCAGGAACGACGAAGCCTGTTCGGTCTTGGCACCCATGTTCTTTAATCCAAGGCTGAAAATGGTGGGAAACATGATGCTGAAAAAGAAATTCAGCATCATCAGGGCAACAAAAGAGATCCAGCCGAGGTTTTGCGCAATGAGCAGGCACATGGCTATGTTTCCCAAGGCCGCCAGCGCCAGTAACCGGCTGGGTGCTATATAACGCATTAAAAACGTCCCGACAAAGCGCCCCACCATCATCAATACCATACTCAAGGCAAAGTAGTAGGCTGCGTCCTGGGCGGTAAGCGCCATTTTTTCTACCCCGTAATTGATAAAAAATGCCCAGGTACCGCCTTGGGCGGCCGTATTGAAAAATTGGGCCGCAACGGCCCACCTGAAATGCGGCTGAGCGAGCGAGCCGGTGCCTGCACCCGCCGGCCGGTCGGCATCGGTTGAAGCATGAGCATTTTGAACCGGAGGCACCTTCACAAAGAAAAATGCAACGGCAATTGCCAGGATCACCACCCCGATGGCCTGATAAAGCAGCTTGACCGACGTCAGGTCATTGGTCGCCCCGTGTGAAACATTCAAAATGAAATAGCCCCCGATTAGCGGCCCGATGACCGCGCCAAGGCCGTTAAAGGACTGCGCGAAATTAATACGCTGGTCGCTGGTCGACTGCGGGCCGAGGCCAGCCACGAAAGGATGAGCAACCGCCTCGAGCGTAGCAAGCCCGCAAGCCAGAATGAAAAGCGCAAACCTGAAAAAGCCGAAAGAAGCGGCGTTAGCAGCAGGCGTAAAAAGAAATGCCCCCAGCGCATAAAGCGACAACCCCAGCAAGACCCCGTTTTTATAACCAAAGCGTTTCATAAACAGGCCGGCCGGCACTCCCATTATGGCATAGGCGCCGAAAATAGAAAACTGGACGAGACCGGATTCCGCCTTGCTCACATTCAAAACATTCTGGAAGTGCTTGTTCAGCACGTCGCCCATCGTAATGGCGATCCCCCAAAGCATGAAAAGAGAGGTAACAAAAACCAGTGTAATAAGGTACTTCTTTTCAGTAAACTGAAATCTGACTGTTTTGGGTTGATCTACAGAAGCCATGGGACAAGTTTTTTAAGAAGTCTAGTTGGTGAAAGCAGCTTTTTCCGGGTTTATACTTAGGAAGGGGGGAGGTATGAGGTTTGAGGGGTGAGCGGTGAGGTTGGCGGCGCTGTAAATGACTGTGCCCTGTCCGTGGACGGGACAGGGCACAGTCAAAAAGTAAAATAAAGCCGATTATCCGAACAGGGTACTCGAGAGGTAACGGTCTCCACGATCGCAGACAACAAAAACAACGGTACCCGATTCTATTTTTTTCGCTACTTCCACCGCTGCAAAGGCCGCGCCGCCACTGCTCATCCCGGCGAAAATACCCTCTACCCGAGCCAGTTGGCGCGTCATGTTGACCGCATTCTCCTCTGAAACCTCTACAACTTCATCCACACGCTCGCGTTCAAAAATCTTGGGCAGGTACTCGGCCGGCCATTTCCTGATACCGGGAATGCTCGCACCGTCTGAAGGCTGACAACCGACAATCCGCACGTCCGGGTTTTGCTCCTTCAGGTATCTCGAACAACCCATAATCGTTCCGGTTGTCCCCATAGAGGAGACAAAGTGGGTGATAGCCCCTTCCGTATCACGCCATATCTCCGGGCCTGTGGTGCTGTAATGGGCGCGCCAATTGTCGGGGTTGGCAAATTGATTGAGCACCAGGTATTCGCCTTCATCCGCCTTTTCCACCACAAAATCACGCGCGGCTTCCATTGACTCGACCAAAGTAACTTTCGCTCCGTAGGCTTCCATGGTCAGCACACGTTCGCGCGTTGAGTTCGCAGGCATTACCAGCTCCATTTCTATATCAAACAACCGGGCTATCATGGCAAGTGCGATCCCGGTATTTCCGCTCGTTGCCTCGATCAGCTTCATCCCGGGCTTCAGCTCCCCCCTTTCTATCGCTCCTTTCACCATAAAATAAGCGGTACGGTCTTTCACACTGCCACCGGGATTGTTCCCCTCCAATTTGGCCAGCAGCCTCACTTCAGGGTTTGGAGAAAGCCTCTTGAGCTCCACCAGTGGTGTATTACCTATCAGATCTTCTAGGAATGGCATCTATCAAAATATCATTAAATCAAGGCAAAGGTAAGGACAAATGTCGCTTTCCTTTTACTGTTTTGTACTAAAAAAACTAAGGGTTCCAATGAGGTACTGTTCGATAGCTGTGCCATGATCTTTTCCGGGGAGTGTCTTCAGCTCGACCTGCGTGGCCCCCTTGGCCTTCATAGCCTGGTATGCGGTTTCGGAGTTGAAATAGAAAACGAGATCATCCGACGTTCCGTGATAAAGCTGGGTGGGTGTCAGCGGTTTCCAGTCGATCAGATCATTATCCGAAACGGCATCCATAAAGGCTTTTTCCGATCCGTTGTTAATCCGGTCGACAAAATCCGGCCGAAGCAGCTCATTAAAACTTTTATCAATGCTCACATATTGCTTTTCTTTCTCAATCTGCCCTGCATAGGGTTCCCTGAAGAAATAGGAAGCCGGCTGGTCGAGCCTGTAAATAGCGTTGTAGCTGAGCAAAACCCAAATATAGGAACGGTTGTTGGACGCCTTCCGGCTGGACTCGTTGTTAATGAGATGCTTCATGAACATCGTTTTATTGTAGGCGCCGGCCCCGCAGGTAGAGGCTTTCAGATCAAATTCCCCTTTCGCGTTTTCCTCCAGCATCTTCTGCAGGCTTAGCGTGGCATACCCGCCCTCGGAATATCCGGAAATATAAAGCTTTTTGTTCCAGACCTGTGCCTGCTCCTTTTTGAGAAATTCTTTCACCGCCCGCAGCATGTCCAGGCTCGCGCTTCCAAGGCTCGCACGGTGCTCATACGGGTGCGGGAAGGCGGCGGAAGCACCGTATCCGATATAGTCCGGGAAAACGGCAATGTACCCCAATGCCCCTACCAGGCTGCCGAAATTCATGAAGTCGTTGCCCTCTGTAAAGCTGGAGGGAGCAGACGCATCGTCCATTATCGTACCGTGCTGCACGCTGATCATCGGGTACGATTTTTCACCTATCGGAACGGCCACCGCTCCGGAAGCTTCTATTTCAGCCCCGTCCACGTTAACCGTTTTATAAACAACCCGGTAGAGCCGGACGCCATTCTGGACAATAGCTGCCAGTGACGGGTAAATCTGGTTCACCTTTTGAACCACCTGCTGCTTGTCCAGCTCCCCCATTGCGGTAGCAGAAACCAGGTAACGGTCAGGTTCCTGAACGGGGTCATTTCCATCTCTGCAACTACTCAAAAACTGGAAAACCGCTATGAGCAACAGGAACGGATAAATTTTACCAATCAAATAAAATTGAACGGGCTTATTTGAAATTTTCATACAGTTGGGAGGGCCGGGGTCGGCTATTTCGCCAGATTAATTGGTTTTGTAGATTTTGTCAAGGTACCAGTTTAGTATTTTGACTGTAGTATCGGTCCGCTCTACCATTCCCATGTGCCCCGAATCCGAAAGTATGAAGGGATAGGCCTGCTTGGGGAAGGTAGCCATTTCAATTACTTTATCAAATGGCATGAGAATATCTTCCATCCCGATAATAAGCAGCAACGGGACTTTCATTTCTTCGAGCACCTTGGTCCGGTCGGGACGGTCGCGAATGGCCTCTACCCCCACAGCTAGCGCTTCTGCCGGCAATTCGGAAAAATGAGCCACATGCTGGCGGACCCTTTCCCCGCGCGCCTTGCGGTAGCGCTTCCCGAACATATTGGCTCCTGTAAGCCTGATAAAATCAGAGGCCCCCTTTTCGCGGAGCAAAGCGATCATTTTATTGCGCTGTTCCTTTTTCGCTTCATCATCGGCATAGGCAAGCGAATGAAAAAGGCCGAAACCCTCAATCATTTCCGGGTATTTTTCAAGAAATGCGAGCCCGATATACCCACCCATCGAATGTCCGATCAGCGTACACTTCTGGATGCCGGCATTGGTAAGGAACCCATGCAGCTCGTCGGCGAAACCCTCGATTGTATTGCGATTGGTAAGCAGAGACAGATTGGGCCTGATCACTGTGTAAGTTTCGCTGAGAAGTGGGGCAACGGAGTCCCAAATCGAATCATCTACCCCATGTCCGTGTACCAATACCAGGTTTTTTCGAAACGTTGTCATAAAGCTTTCGGTTAAATACTAACAATGTGTGGGAAAATCTACTAAATGAGGCCTTTATCACAGAAGCGCGGGTGAAACACCCGTCAGGGCCTCCCTTCCCAGACAAAAAAGAAGTACAAGATACAAAAATTACGCTCCGGAAGAACATCGGAGCGTATGTATTTAAGGATAAAACCCGAACGCTATTTCTTTTTCAGCTCCTCCTCACGCAGGTTTTTACGTAGTATTTTGCCTACGTTTGTCTTGGGAAGCTCACTTCTGAACTCAACAAATTTCGGGCATTTATAAGGTGTAAGGTTCGCTCTGCAGTAAGCTTTCACCGCTTCCTCGGTTAAATTCGGATCTTTTTTTACTATAAAAAGTTTAACAGCCTCTGTCGTTTTTTCATAAGGCACACCGATACAGGCTACCTCCAGCACCCCTTCCATCCTGGATACCACCTCTTCGATCTCGTTGGGGTACACATTGAATCCGGAAACAAGAATCATGTCTTTCTTCCGGTCCACAATTTTAAAGAACCCGCCCTCTTCTTCCACACCGATGTCGCCCGTCCGGAACCAACGGCCGTCTTCATCTTCGAATATTACCTTGGCCGTTTCATCAGGCCTGTTAAAGTAACCGAGCATCACCTGCGGTCCTTTCGCGCAAATCTCACCGGCTGTCCCGAGGGGCGCCCAGGTTTCGTCTTCCGTCCGGATGCGCAGCTCGGTGCTTGGAAACGGCAGGCCGATTGTTCCCTGGCGGTGCCGCCCGTCCAGGGGGCTCACCGATAAAACCGGAGCCGTTTCTGACAAGCCGTAGCCTTCTACCAGCGGGCAGCCGGTTATTTTTTCCCAACGCTCGCCTACCACCTTTTGCAGGGCCATACCCCCCGCAATACTGATCTGAAGGTTGCTGAAATCTATTCCGCTGAATGTTGGCTGGTTCATTAACCCGTTGAAAAGCGTATTGAGACCGGGAAAAATGACCGGGCTGTGCTTTTTCAACTCTTTGATAAAACCGGGAAGGTCACGCGGGTTAGTGATCAAAAGATTGAAAGCCCCCCACTTCAAACCACCTAATGCATTGACTGTCAAAGCAAACACATGATAAAGCGGCAAAGCAGCTACCAATACCATGGGCGTAGTCAGGTTCGCATGGCGCATTTTTGACTGAAACCAGACATCAACCCCTTCCACGTTGGCCACCATGTTGCGGTGAGAAAGCATCGCTCCCTTCGAAACGCCGGTTGTTCCACCCGTATACTGGATAAATGCCACGTCTTTCCCTGTCAATTCGGGACGCTTGTATTCAACTCCCGCCCCTATCTTCAAAGCGTCATTAAAAGCAATAGCACCGGGAATGTGGTAGTCCGGCACCATTTTCTTCACATTTTTTACTACGAAATTCACGATGAACCCCTTAACAGAGCCGAGCATATCCCCCATTTTACCAATAATCACATGCTCGATCTTCGTCTGCGGGAGAACAGTCTCCAGGTTCCTGGCAAAGTTCGCCAGGATAAATATGGCCTTGGCGCCGGAATCTGCAAATTGATGCTGCATCTCGCGCGGCGTATAAAGCGGATTTGTATTCACCACCACCAGTCCTGCACGCAAGGCGCCGAAAAGCACCACCGGGAATTGCAGTACATTCGGCGACTGGATGGCAATCCGGTCCCCTTTACGAAGGCCGATCATCTGGAGGTAACCGGCAAAATTTCTCGAATGTTGGTCAAGCTCCGCGTAGGTCATGTTCTTATCCATATTGGAATAGGCAACCTTATCTGCGAACTTGCGAACGGATTCGTCAATCAATTCAACCAGGGAGGGGTAGGCGTCCGGGTTAATTTCGTAGGGAACGCCTTCGGGATAATTTTTAAGCCAGGGCAATGCTTCTTTTGAAGTAGGCATATGAGAAGAAATTACTATTCAATACTGATCGATGTATAGCAATATAGCGGTTTTTTATTGAACAAAAAAACACTTTTCCCTGAACACTTTTTTCTATTGCTTTCCAGTATACTCCCACTTCCAGACCCGTCCGTCCGCATCGTCTTCCACGGTCTGCGTCAACGTATAGCCCACCCGCCTGAGCACGGAAGTAGACGGGCTTTCAAAAGGGAGCGTGAAGGCAATGACCGTTTTTACCAGCTTGCTTTCGAGCGCATTCCGGGTGAGCAGATCTGCCACCTCGCTGCCGAAGCCTTGCCCCCGGTAAGAGCTTTTTATCTCATAACCAATCTCCACGACTCCGTTCAGATCCGGTTCACCCTTGTAGCCGCAGCAACCGATCAGCTGGTTATCGGACCGATGAACGATCAGGTAAGTCCACCAGTCGCGAAGCGGCGGATGCTCCTTCCACCGCTTATAGGCAGGCGTGAAGGCATCCCTGAACTCCGTCCATTTTTTGGGAACATTTGCGCCAATCACCTGCGCCAACACGTCATCGCCCATTTTGATTGCGTCAAAGATGGTATCGTCACACGCAATCAATTTTATATTTTTGCTTTCTAACATCGTTTTTCAAGTACTTGTATCCGGCGCGCTTGTTTAAAAGCGCTACTCCTGCCAGCCCTTACAGAAAGACCTTTTTCAGCGCGTTCCAAAGGTCGCGGCGCTTCGACTCCTCCATTTCTATCCGCAAAAGACTGTTGGACATCAACATCCAGACGCCATTTTCCTTGCGGGGTTCAAAAAGTTCCAGCGCTACAGGGAGCGAAAGGCTTTCAGGCTTTACCCCGAACAACAGCACATAATCGGCCAGGTGGTCTCTGAGTACCTCAGATGCATCGGTTGTCCCGATTTTGTCCAGTTCCAGTAAATCAACGGTCTCCGGGCTGTATTTGACCGCCGCCAATACTTTTGTCAAAAAAGCCATCTCGTTGGGTTGGATTCCTTTCCCGTAGGTATTGACCAGGATCAGCACCCGCGTTTTCAACGACCGGAAAACAGTGGCCGGCTTGCCTTCCTGCACTTCGCTGGTCCGGCCAGCCGGCGGGCCGACCGCCGCCTGGTCACCCGGCAGGCTGAACAGCATTTCATTCGAAAAGACATATTGAAAAAAGTTCAATTCCTCGGCCATAAACTAAACTTGTAATTCCGGACTCCAAAAATTCACCTGTTACCTCGCTGGTGTGCCAACTTTCTCCCACACTTCGTGTATGGGGTCACCTTTGCTGCTCTTCCCCGAATGATCCCATCGCCCGTTTTCAAGCTTCCAGCCGAAATCAAGCGCTGCCCCTACCCTGCTGTTGTCACGCGAGAAAAACTCTATTTTTTCTACGTATTTACCGTCTTTTGCCGTGTAAGTTCCGCCGCCCGTTCCATAAAAGCCCTTCACTCCGGGATCAATCGCCACCCACTGAAAGCGCGTCGCCGAAAGTATCTTCAGCGTTTTCCGGGTCCCCTTCTGATGAATACGGATCAGGTCGCCCTTTCCATCCTGCGCCCTTCCGGTAATGTGCCAGGTCCCGGCCATCGGATGGCCGGCGTTGTCGATTCTTTCAAAATGGAAAACACCCCGATCCCCCGAAAGGGTAAGCAAATTCCCGCTAACCGCCCCCTGCCAGGTAGATTTCAGCCCTACCTGGGTAGAGTCTGCGGAGTTGAACTCGCAAACGTAGGTGAGGGTTTTGTTACTGACCGTATAGGTACCTCCTTCTGTATATTCAAATTTCTTGCCGGCCAGGTCGTACTTCGACATTACCAGGTAAGCCTCATTGATAATCAGCGTTCCGTTGTCACCTTCAGAGGTTTTCAACGCCCAGGCACCCGTAATTTCCGCAGCTTGGGCGGCGCTTATCATCAGAAACACAACAAAAAAGAGTAACGATTTCATAGGCATAAAAGGTTTGTGCCGCAGCGCGGACCCCGTGATGATCATTTAGCGGCAAATGGTGAAAAGAAGCACAAGCTTCGAACCTCACAACTCACCCTTGCAAAGATAGCAATTTACCGGAGCACGGCTCGCAGCACTTCCAGCGACTTCATTTCGCCGAAGCCATCCAGGTGCGTGCGGTAGTAAAAAAGCAATTGGGCCAGGAGAGCGTTCCGGGCCGCTTTCCCAATCGAAAGCGGCGCCAATTCGCCGTCTCCCAGCAAAAGGTCAAGCGCCTGCTGCTGAACTTCGTCGGGAGGAGAACTGTAGCGGTGCTCACGTAACCCGGCGGCAAATTCGCCGGCCGTCTCAATCCCAAACCCGAGATAACCGGCCAGGTGAACCATAAAGGACAGATGAAAGCTTTCCAGTCCCGCTTCAACGCTGTCAAGGGCCACAACCGTATGCTCCAGGAACCGGAACAAAGGCTCGTTCGGCTCCTCTTCCTTCAGGCATTTGCCCAACAATTCCGTGATAAACAATGCCAGCGAAGTTCTCACCATATCAAACGGAAGCATTCCGAACGGATGCTGATTCCTGACTTCCGACAGCCGGTGAAGCGCATCCGGCCGGGACTGGTGATAAACCACCATATCCAGCAGGGTCAGCGGCTGGAACAACGCAATCCGGTTCGATTTTGATTTACTGCTCCGTACCCCATTTACGAGATAGGATTGGATACCCAGCTTCTCGGTATAAATACGCGCTATAATGGAGGATTCCTTGAATCGTATATAATTCAAAACAACCCCTTTTGTTTTGTGCAACATCTGGATAGGGCCTGTCCCGGGATAAAAGTAATGAGTAGGTGCGACATGGACATTATCTTTATTGAGAAATCGGTTGTTCCGCTTCTCTCTTCAACGCATTTCCCGCAGATTTCCATCCGGGGCTGAAACTTGCGCCGGTAAGAAGCAGCATACCCATCCGGTCATCTAAAATTATTATCTTAATAAACAGCCACGAGGCGTACGGTTTTGGATTTTAACGGCACACAAACCGGCCGATGAGAAACGCCCGCCGTTCCGGTCCATACCTCATCACTCCTGGCTCAAAACTTTTACTCACATGAAAACCAGGAAGGTTGCCCGCAGAAAGTTCATGAAAGAAATGACGCTTTCGGCAGCGGGTTTTTACATTTTACCACGCCACGTGATTGGCGGGAAGGGCTTCGTTGCACCAAGTGACAAGGTGAACGTAGGCATCATCGGAGCCGGCGGGAAGGGCCGGGAAAACACGGCTTCTCTGTTCCCGCTCGACGATGTTCAGGTCACCGCCATTGCCGATCCTTCGGAATACTGGGATCTGAAAGACTTCTATTATAAAACCAAGGCGGGCCGCGGGCCGGTCAAGGAATTTATCGAAAACCATTACAAGGCTAAAACCGACAATTACAAGGTAAACGAGTACAAGGACTTCCGCGAAATGCTCGAAAAGGAGAAAGGCCTTGATGCCGTGGTATGTTCCACTCCAGACAATACACACGCCTATGTATCTATCACAGCCATGCGCGCCGGCAAGCACACCTACTGCGAAAAACCGCTTACCCACAATGTATGGGAAGCGCGCAAAGTGGCGCAGGTTACCCGTGAAACCGGGCTGGCTACGCAAATGGGTAACGTTCTGCACAGCAACGACGGCATCCGTCAAACAGTTGAAATGCTTCGCGACGGCGCTATTGGTAAAGTAACTGAAGCGCACACCTTTGTACCGGCGACCCGGTGGATACCAGGCCTGAAGGGGCTGCCCGAAGGCACAACTCCCGGCGCCGATGCCATCGGCTGGGACCTGTGGCTCGGCCCCACCGCCTATATGCCCTACAACAAGGACTACACGCCGGTAACCTGGCGGGATTTCTGGGCGCTCGGCTGTGGCGCTTTGGGCGACTTTGGCTGCCACGACCTGGACCCGTCGGTCTGGGCTTTCAATCTTCATACGCCTTCGACAATCGAGGTACATCCTGCCGGTTATAGCGACAAAAACATTGCTCCTTATGGTGAAATAGGATACTATGAGTTCGAAGCCGACGGTAAACAGCCGGATTTCAAGCAGTATTGGTACTCCGGCGGGCTGATGCCGCCGAAACCCGATATTGTTCCGCAGAATGTAGAAATCCCCCGGCGCGGTACTATGTTTGTAGGCAAAAAAGGGATACTCGTAACCGGGGCCGGTGGCGGAAATCCTGTACTTTACCCAGCTGCACTGGCGGGAAGGTATTCGCCGCCAAAGCCATCGATTCCGCGCTCGAAAGGTCATTTCCGCGACTGGATCGATGCCATTAAAGGCGGACCGGCGGCCAGCTCAAACTTTGAATATGGAGCGCGGCTCACCGAGATTACGCTTTTGGGCGTGTTATCGCTCCGGCTGGGCGGCAAAAAAATCTACTGGGACGGTCCTGCAATGAAAGCAAAAGGATTGCCTGAAGCCGACGCGATTATCCGTGAGCCCGTCCGGGACGGCTGGCAAATGGCCTGATCTGCCGACCTATCCGTAAAAGAGAAACCAAGCGGGAAGGTGCCGTCAAAGCATCTTCCCGCTTGGTTTCTCTTTTTATTTATAGCTGTCTGCCGCCCCGCTCTTACAACCCTTCCCCACAGCCGTCAAAAATGGTTTTTGCAAATTTTCATAGAATTTCTTCTACCAAACCACAGAAAATATTGTACTTTTGGCTATTTATATAAGGGATTTGCACAATAAAAAAGAACAAAACCATCAAACGACTGCTTAATTAATATGAAGGGACACATTCCGGAAAAATCCAACGCGCCGGGCGGTTTGCGAATTACCATTATTGAAGCCAAACCCATGTTCGCGAAAGGAATTTCCGCCACCATCGAAGAAGGTTGGCCCGGCGCAATCATAAACATTTTGAAACCTCAGGACATTTCCACTCCCCATGCTGAAAAGCCTGATCTCATCTTGTTCAGTGTAGAGTCCGATCCGGAAAAGAAAGCGCAGCAACAGGTTTCGGCACTTACCAATGCCTATCCTGGCGCTAAAGTAATTCTGTATGACAACCAGGACGATCTCAAGATGCTTCCCTATCTCCTGAAGCTGGGAATTTCCGGTTACCTCATTTCAAATTTTGACGCAGCGGAGCTCAAATTATGCATCCAGACGGTCTTCGATGATCGGCGTTACATCAGCAACGAGATTGTGTGGGACTATCTTAACCGCGAGCATTCCCGCTCCGATCATGCTGACCCGGCAAAGGTGCAAAAGCTATCAAAAATGGAAGATGTCGTAGCTAATCACCTCATCAATGGCCTGAGCGTAACCCAGATCGCTAAAACCATGGACAGACAGCTTTCTACCATCAGCACGGTAAAGGCGAAGATTTTCCGCAAACTCCGGGTCAACAACATAGTAGACCTCAAGGAAAAAATCCAGGCCACGCCCGGGCAATAACCTGAGGGAAGCCTTCGGCGGGAAACTCAGGCCGGCCCTGCAGCAACCGTTTTTTCTATTGGCGGCGGCAGTAGCGCATACAGCACCGGTGTTACGATTCTCGACAGCAGTGTAGAGGAAATCAATCCGCCAATCAGCACCCAGGCCAGGGGCGAATAGAGCGGATTGCCTTCTATGGCGAGCGGAATCAGCCCCCCGATCGCAGTGAGTGAAGTGAGCACGATAGGAACAAAACGGACTTCACCGGCATGCTCGATGGCTTCGGTCAGGGGCATCCCTTCTTTTCTCAGCTGGTTGGTAAAATCGACCAACAGGATGGAATTCTTAACTTCTATTCCCACCAGCGCTATCAAGCCGACTATGGCTACGAATGACAAAGGGAAACCCACTACCCACAAGGCGGTAAATGCCCCGATAATCCCCAGCGGGATTACAGAAAGTACAATCAGGGAACTCTTGAAGCTACCGAACTCGAGGATCAGCACGCCCAGGAACCCAAACAAGGTAATCAGGATGACGGTATCGAGACCGCCGAATGATTGCTCCCGCGCTTCTATTTCCCCGGCTGCCAGGTAGCGAAAGTTTTCAGGCATGGTATAGCGGTCCAGGCGGCCGAGAATAGCCGCATATACATCGTCCACCAGGAAGCCGGTCCGGACATAAGCGCTGACGGTCACATAACGGTCCTTGTCGTAATGCCTGATCTGGGTAGCCGCGCTTTCAAACTGGAGCGTAGCCAGCTGGTTCAAGGGAACGGGAGCACCGGTTACGGTCGGGATATAAACGGAATTCAATACGGACTGATCGGCGACTTTTCCTTTCGGCAGACTGATGTTGATCACATGATCGTCCCCTTTTTCGTCTTTAAACGTACCGATATCGACCCCGGCCAGGGCGAGCCTCACAGTTCTGTTGATGTCAGCAATCGAGACACCCATCATCCCCGCCTTTTCCTTATTGATTTTAACCCGGAGATCCGTCTTCCGGTTCACCAGCGGATTGTCCACATACATCGTCCCCGGCGTTTCTTTCAGAATTTTTTCCACATCAGAGGCCACCTTTTTCAGCGTATCCAGGTCCTCCCCGAAGATCCGCAAGGCGATAGGCGCTTCGGTATTGGGCCCCTGCTCGAAATCCCTGACCTGAACCTTCGCATTAGGGATATCGGTCAGCTCTTTACGCAAGTGATCAATCAATTCGCCCTTTTCGTCAGTGGAAACGGGGTGCAGCTGCACAAAAAATTCGGCAAAATTGGTCGCCTCCGACCTTTGGATCACGTTGTAATAAATCCGCGGGTTACCCATCCCGACATTGGTTGTTACATACTTGATCCGGGACAATGCCGAGAGTCTTTGTTCCACCAGCCTGGTAACCCGGTCGGTCTCAGACAAGGCAGTTCCCTCAGGTGTTTCTACGGTAATCATAAACATCGGCTTTTCTGATTTCGGAAAGAGGGAAAATCCGATCATTCCGGGTATGAGCAGGGAAAGCCCGAACAAGGCAAAAGCCACCAGCAGCGTGGGCCACGGATTCTGTAAAGCCTTATGGAGCAATTTACTGTAGGTGCCGCTGATCACACGCCGGAGTGAACGCATAAAAATATTCCCCTCGGGGTTATGCGCCGACTTCAGTAACCTGCTGCTCAAAAAAGGGACAATTGTCAGCGAGACGATCATCGACGCCAGGATCGTGAGCGTAACGGCCATCGGCAGGCTTCTGATAAAATCACCCGACGCCTCCGGCAGAAAATTCAACGGCAGAAAGGCCAGTACGAGCGTAGCCGTACAACCGATCACCGCCAGCGTAATCTGGCTGGTCGCTTTAATAGCCGCCTCCTTTTTAGGGTACCCTTCCCGCAGCCAACGTTCGATATTTTCGACTACCACAATAGAATCATCTACCAGGACGCCCAACGAAACAATCAGTCCCACGATACTGAGCTGGTTAATACTGAAACCAAGGTAGTCCAGAGAGGCCAATCCTATCGAGAGCGACAACGGGATCGAGATCATCACTACCAGGGCAGCCCTGAACCCAAGCGGGAGCAACGTAACCGACACAAGGAAAATGGCAATTGCAAAATCTTTTACGAACCTTCCGAGCCTTACCCCTACGCTCTCGGCCTGGTCAAAATTACGGGTAAGCTTCATGTTCGCAGGCAATTTTTCTGAGAATTGAGCGATAGCCTGATCTATCCGGCTTCCTACCCGCTGTATGTGCTGCCCTTCTTTCTGTGCGGCGGTGACCAGCACGCTCCTGGTCCCATTCAGGCGTACCAAGTGATGCTCCTCTTCGTAGTCGTACCTGACTGTGGCAATATCTTTCAAATAAACGATTCTCTGCCCGTTGGAGCCGACGATCGTGTTGCGGATTTCATCAAGGCTCTGGTATTTGCCCGCGGTTTTGACATTAAACTTACGACTCCCCGCCTGTATGCTTCCGCCGGGGATAATGTAGTTTTCCGCCTGCAGGGCGCCCATTACCCGCATGGCCGGAATGCCTTCCAATGCCATCTTTTCCAACTGGAGATCTACCCGAACCGTGCTGGATGGCACGCCCCAGATAGAAACGTTTTTAAGGCCGTCGATTTTGTTCAGCGTGGTCTTCAACCGGTCCGCCTCTCTTTCCATTTCCCGGAACGTAGCCGTTTCCGATTGTAAGGCAACCTGGATGATGTTTACGTCCGAAGGCGAAAATTTCCTGATTTCGGTACGGAAAATATCGGAAGGAAGTTCGGGCTGGAGCGCATTCACCTCCCGGATTACCTCCTGGTACTTTTCGTCGACATCTTCTTTGTACTCGTACTCGATGGTGACGACCGCCAGGCCGTCGTCTACGGTGGTACGCAGTTTCTTTACGTTGTCCAGCTCGCTAAAGCGCTCCTCTACCTTTTTCACAATGAGTTCCTCCATGTCTACCGCATCGGTTCCGGGGTATACGTAGATCACAACGAATGAGGGTATGGAGAAATCAGGATCCTCGGAACGCGGCATATTCAACAGGGAATTGACGCCGAGCGCCACTACTCCCACAAACAGAACCAGCATAAATTGCCAGTTCCTGACAGAAAATTCGGATAAATTCATCGGTTCGACCTGTAAGCGGATTTACCTTTTCAACTATGGTTTATGGAACGCGGACTTCAGCGCCATCCACAAGGAAGGCGCTACCCCCGGTAATTACCTGATCGACACTATCCAGTCCGCCGGTCAGCAACACCTTATCCTGGTCGAGATACCCGATTTTCACCGGTATTTTCCTGGCTTTGCCGGATCTGGCCACAAAAACGAAACCTTGCTGCCCGTGCCCTTCCAGCAGGGCTTCCACCGGAATCACGCTGTATTCCCGGCGCTGTGAAGGCCATAGCGCAATTTTTGCAAAGAGGCCCGACGCCAACCTGGGCGGCAGGCCCGTCAGTTTTACCTCAACTTCGTAGAGATGCGTCATGGGATCGGCCATCTGGGACAAAAAAGTGACCGTCCCTGGGAAAACCTCTCCCGGATAGGCATCCAACTCCACTTCTGCTTTATCGCCCGGCTTTAACCTTGCCCAATCCCGGTCCGAAACCCCTGCTTTGACCACCCAGTCGCTTTTCCGGCCGGAAACCAGCACCAAAACCGGCGTCCCCGGCCCGGCTACTTCACCTGCGTTCATCAACTTCTTTACAACCGTACCGGACACCGGGCTGGATATCTTTGCAAAATCACGGTTAAAGCGGGCAATGCTAACATTTTGCTGCGCTATATCCAGTGCCGTCCCTGCATTTTGAAACTGTTCAAGCGTGGCCGCAGTATCGCGAAGCATATTTTTCACCCTTTCAAAATCGCGCCCGGACTTTTGAAATGCGAGCTCGGCCTGCCCGACCTGGGCATCAATCTCGGTGGTATTGAGCGTTGCGAGCAACTGCCCGGCCCGGACACTCTCTCCCTCCCTTACATACACCTTTTCTATCACACCACCGATTTTAAAAGCCAGCCTGGCTTCCGAAAGTGAGGCAACGGTACCCGCTGTTTTTACGGGATCGGCGCGCACCGCCTTTTCTATCCGGGCCAGACTGACAGGTAGCGCTGAGCCGGTTTGCTCTTCGACCTGTTTTCTATTTCCCGAGCAATTGCTCAGGCCCCAACCGGCAACGAGTACGAGAAAAAAAATACAATACTTCATATGAATAAAAGTTGAGATGTGAGGTATGAGGTGTGAGGTGTGAGGTTTGGGCTGGAAAGCGTCATCGGCCGGCTTTGCTCACCTTGTAACTCACTAGTGCATTTACTGTTATGGATACCGGTACGATAAGTCTCCCGTCACGCGGCGTAAATGAGCCTGGCGTGTCAGCAGCTGATATACGGTCAGCGACTTCTGTATGGCGGCCGACTCCCAGTCATTCCTTGCTTTCAGCAGCTCTACCATCAGCACATTCTGGTTGCGGTACCGGCTTTCTACAACCGCATAGTAGGCGCGCGCTTTTTCCAACGCTGCATTCGCTACCCTCATACCCTGAACCGCCGCCTGGTAGTTCTGATAGGATTCGGTAACTTCCAACGCAATTTTCCTGCCGGTTTCGGTCTGTTTTATTTGAAGCAAATCTTTCTGGATTCTTGCTTTTTCAATTTTAGCCCGCCTCTCGAAACCTTTAAAGAGGTCCCACTTCAGACCGGCCTGGGTTAGCAGGTACTGTTGCCCGGCAAACCGGTAGCCAAACCCCTGGAAACCGGCGTTTCCCCCGATAAAAACCTGGGGAAGCAGGGCCGATTTCTCCTGAAGCTTCTGCGCATAACCCGCGGCAAGCAGGGTCTGATCGAGCTGCTTCACTTCTGATCGCCCGGAAACGGCCTGCGAGACAAGATTCTGAAGGTCCAAATCGCCGGGAGCCGTAGAAAAATTACCGGTCAACAAAGTATCCACAACAATCTCATGTCCGAAGTCACGATTCAGAAGAAAATTAAAATAGGCCTTGGCTATTCCTGTGTTGCGGGTAGCCTCAACCCGCTGCTGGTCCAGAACGGCCATCTCGTACTCTGTCGAGAGAACGGCATCGCGGGTAAGCACATTGTTGGCAACAAGCCGGTTATTCAAGCGGAGCAATTCCGCCAGGGTTTTATGCGAAACCGCCAGCACTTCATTGGCTTGCAGGGTTTGCAGGTAACGGAAATAAGCTTCGGAAATGGCGAAGACAAGCTCCGAAGTCACCAGTTCCAACCGCGCCTCTTCGGCATGCAGCAAGCTGTTCTGGATCAAGTGATTGTACCTTATTTCCGGGTTATAAACAGCGTATTGGAAAGACACTTTGGTGTCGTGAAAGTTGTGCGGAGCGAGCTGCTCGTTGACATTGGGTATATCGGTGGGGAACCGGTCCGAGCCGGTCAGCTGGTTCAGCGCGGCATATGCGGGGTTTAGCAGGTCTCCGACCGGAAACTGCAGTTTCCGCCCGCCATAGGCCAGAGAGTACGTCGGCGCCAGGCTGAATTGCGGATAAAAAAGTGCCCGCGCTTCCCGCAGCGTCTGAACGGCCTTCGCCACCTCCAGCTGCTGCTGTCGAAGTCCCAGGTTTCCACTCAGCCCCTCTCTTATATAATCCTCCAGAACAACGGACTGAGGCGAAGACGCTACCTGCGCGGTCGAAAACCTCGCAGAAACCGCAAAAACCAGGAGTATCGACAAAAATTTAAATCTGATGTTCATTATATAAACAGTGTTCAAATTGGGAACAAAAAAAGGAAGTCGGAAATCGGAAATCGGAAGTCAGAAATCGGAAGTCGGAAAACCGCAGTCGGGGATCGGAGGTCGGAAACCGGATCGGATAGGTCAGACCACACAAACCGGACCGGTTAAACAGGGCCGATTTCTGATTTCCGACCGCCGATTTCCCTACAAACCATGCTGTACCATTTTGATAAACAATGAATAAGATGCTTTAATACGTTCAATATCGCGGTCGTCGTCGAACAATTTCATCCGGCCGCGGAGGAATATTGTTACCAGGCCATGGATATAGCTCCACACCGTGAGCGCTGCCGATTCCGGATCGTGTTGTTTAAAATATCCGGCGGCCATACAGCCTTCAATGATATGCATGAGAAGTCCGAATGAGTTTTTCCCATGCTCCCAACTTTCATCACGGCAGGCCAGGGCTTCCATCGGCGACTCCATCAGGAAGCAAAGTTCATACAGGCCGGGATTCTCTACAGCCCATTGGATATACAGATGCCCGAGTTCCACGAGTTGAGCAAAAGGATCTTTTATCAGGGAAACCGGCCTGAAATGTTCTGCCAGCGTAAGGAATGCCAGCTCATGCAGTGCATAAAAAATCTCGTTCTTATCCTTAAAATACAGGTAAATCGTTGCCGGACTGTACTCTATGGCATCAGCAATTGCCCTGATGCTGGTTTTCTCCACACCATTTTCCAGAAATAACTTGCGCGCCGCATTTAAAATAAGCCGCTGCATGTCCTCCCGCTCCCTTTCTTTTCTCTCCGAAATACCCATTGAAATACACTTACTATAATTCCGACGTAAATATAATAAACAGTGTTTAGTTTGCAAAAAAAAGAAATCGGAAATCGGAAGTCGGAAATCAGACCCTGGGCCGATTTCCGACTTCCGATTTCCGATTTCTACCCTTCAGCCTTCAGAATATCCTTCAGGAATTCACGGAACGGGGCTGCAAACTCTTTTCGCTTGAGCGCAAACTCGACCGTCGTTTTCAGAAAATCGAGCTTATTCCCGATATCATGACGCTTGCCTTCGATCAGGTGCGCGAAGAAATTTTCACGCTTCAGGAGCAACAACATCGAATCCGTCAGTTGTATCTCGTTATTCTTCCCTTTGGGCGTGTTTTCAATAGCATCGAAAATCTCAGGAGAAAGGATATACCTTCCGGCTATAGCAAGGTCGGAAGGTGCGTTTTCGGGAGCCGGCTTTTCGATCAGCGTATCCAATTGCAGAATGGTATCGCTCAATGCTTTGCCGCCCACAATTCCGTACCGGTTCACTTTATCGTGAGGAACGGTCTCAACGCCTATCACCGACCCGCCGTATTGCTCATAAGTATCCACCAGCTGGCGGGTTACCGGTATTACCGAATCCATGATCGTATCGCCGAGCAGCACTGCAAACGGCTCATCACCCACATGGTGCCGGGCATAATAGATGGCATCTCCCAACCCGTTCGCCTCCTTCTGCCTTACAAAATGCACGTTGGCCATATCTGAAAGCCGGCGCATTTCATTGAACCAGGCCTGGTCCTCTTTCTCCTCGAGCCGGGCTTCCAGCTCAAAATTCCGGTCAAAATGGTCTTCAATAGCTCTCTTGCCCTTGCCCGAAATAATAAGGATATCATCAATACCGGAGTCAACCGCCTCCTGGACCACATACTGGATAGTAGGAATGTCAATTATCGGTAGCATCTCTTTCGGCATACTCTTGGTTGCCGGTAGAAACCTGGTACCAAGACCGGCCGCCGGAATTACTGCTTTACGAATCATATAATGTGATGGTTATTCGAATAAAATACTTGTCGGGAATTGGTGGCTATTTAATCGTACCTTTTACTTCAAACGAGGTTTTTTCCCCCAGCAGCCATTGCTGAAACCCCTTTAGCTCATAGGATAGCAGGCGATTTTTTGCAGAATTGCCGTCCAGCCGGAGGGTAAGCTCCTTATAACTGTCAAACAGCTTGTTTTCTACTTTCATTTCAGCAAATACTTCCGTTGCCGCACCCGCGTTGTAGTGCACTTTCAGACGACGGACCGGCAGCGTGTGCCCTGGTTTCAACCAGTAATCTTCAACCTGTGGAGTAGACCGGTCCACCTCGTAGCTGTCCTGGTAAGAAGCTTTATTAATATCAGCCAGCCTGAAGAGAGCCAATTCATCGTCCCAGTCGACTTCACCCAATACCAATCGCTCGGCCTTTCCATTGAGCCGGAGTTCTTTTTCTACTTCCGGCTGAATGGACGCCAGATATTTCGTCTGCTCGCTTACCAGCTGATCGAGGTCAAAAAAAACTCCGCTATCATCCGATGCACCCTTCTCCGAAAGCGAGGTACAGGCGCCGAATACAATGGTCAGAACCAGGAAAGCGAGGCCTGGGAACAGCCGGAGCAAAAAAAGGCGCAGGCAGGCGCCTGGATTACAAAAGACTTTCCTCATTCATTTCAGCGGGCTTTTCAATGCCCATAAGTTTCAGGATGGTCGGCGCGATATTCGCCAGCCTGCCCGGTTTAACCGCTCCCCTGTAGTCCGAGTCAACCACAATGAGCGGCACGGGGTTCAGCGAATGCTGGGTATTCGGGCTGCCGTCATCGTTGATCATATAGTCCGAATTACCATGATCAGCCAAAATCAACGCGGTGTAGCCGTGTTCGAGCGCGGTATCGACTATGGCATGTACGCAGCTGTCTACTGCTTCGGCCGCCTTCACCGCTGCCTCAAAGACACCGGTATGACCGACCATATCGGTATTGGCGAAATTCAGGCAAATAAAGTCAGCCGTCTCGTGCGCCAGTTCATAAACAATTTTATCCCGGATTTCGAAGGCCGACATTTCCGGTTTCAGATCGTAGGTTGCAACCTTGGGCGAAGGACAAAGCAACCTCGACTCGCCGTCAAAAGGCTCTTCTCTACCACCTGAAAAGAAAAAGGTAACGTGCGGGTATTTTTCAGTCTCCGCAATCCGGATCTGTTTTTTTCCCGCCTTCGAAACGACTTCGCCCAAAGTATTCGCCAGGTTGTCCTTATCAAAAATAACCTTGACGTTCTGATAGGTGTCGTCGTAGTTGGTCAGGGTGACATAATAGAGGTTCAGCCGCGTCATGTTGTAATCCGGGAAGTCACGCTGCGTAAGCACCTCCGTAATTTCGCGACCGCGGTCGGTCCTGAAGTTAAAGCAAACCACCACATCTCCGGCTTCAATCAACGCCACCGGCTGTCCGTCTTCTTTGGTCACAACGATCGGCTTGATAAACTCGTCCGTAACGTCGTTCCGGTAGGATTCCAGGATAGCTGCGCCCAGGTTGTCCTGGTAAACTTTCGTACCCTCGCCGAGTACCATTGCGTCATATGCCAGCTTCACCCGTTCCCACCGCCGGTCACGGTCCATCGCATAATAGCGACCGGTTACCGAGGCGATGCGGCCCGTAGTGGCGGCCATATGGCGGCTGAGATCATCCAGGAAACCGGCGCCGCTTTTTGGATCACAGTCGCGGCCATCGGTAAAAGCATGTACGAAAACATCAGTCAGACCCTTATGGTGGGCAATTGAAATTAACCCTTTCAGGTGATCAATATGGGAATGCACACCGCCGTCAGAGACCAGGCCAATGAAGTGTACCCGTTTGCGATTGGCAAGGGCATAGTTCATTGCGTCGACCAGCACCGGCTCCTGCGCAAGCGTCCCTTCTTCAACGGCTTTATTGATTTTAACCAGGTCCTGGTAAACGATACGCCCGGCACCAAGGTTGGTGTGTCCGACTTCGGAGTTCCCCATTTGCCCCGCGGGCAGGCCCACATCGAGGCCGGAAGTCAACAGGGTAGTATGGGGGTATCTTTCAAGCAGGCTGTCGATATAAGGCGTTTGCGCAGCCACGATGGCGGAACGGCTCTCTTCTCCCGCCTTCGCGATACCCCAGCCATCAAGAATCATCAAAATAACTTTCTTATTCATTTCAGAAATATAGTTGCAAGCTGTCACTAAAAACAAAACGCCCGGCCGGGGCCAGAACGTTCTTAATAACTTTTATTCATCGGCCTCCAGGGAGGCATCGTTTTCATCGACAATGATATAAACATCCTCGTCCGGACGGCTCATCCGATATTTTTCTCTCGCCCATTTTTCGAGCATTTTATCATTTCCGAAGACCTCCTCCCGGTCTTTTTTTGCCTCCGAAATTTTATGATGGAAATAAAGCGTATCGCGCTCCAGCCTAACCCGCTTCCGGTAGCTGTTGATACCGTTCACGATGCTGTTGTTATCAAAGAAGCTGACCCAGATAATCCAGACGAAGAACGTCCCTTTGTAGAAATTACTAAAGATCCCTTTCAACCAACCTAAAATATCCATATCCTGTCAATAAGCGCGTATTAGTTCCTCCTTGCCCGCTTTACCGGAGCGCCATGGTAATATAACAAAACCCTTTTTGCCACCAAAACAAAGGGTGCCTAAAAAAGTAGACACCCCTTATTATAACCTTCCGACCTTTGCCGGCCCGGCAAATCAGAATTTCAACCCCGGGAAATAAGCGCTATCACCCAGTTCCTCTTCGATACGGAGAAGCTGGTTGTATTTCGCCATACGATCCGAACGGGAAGCCGATCCCGTTTTGATCTGGCCGGTATTCAGCGCAACGGCAAGATCGGCAATGGTAGCATCCTCTGTCTCACCCGAACGGTGCGACATGATGTTTTTGTAGCTGTTCCGTTTTGCCAGGTTGACGGTGTCAATGGTCTCGGTCAGTGAACCGATCTGGTTCACTTTCACCAATACCGCGTTGGCGACACCTGCGTCAATACCCTGCTGAAGACGCTTCACATTGGTTACAAAAAGGTCGTCACCCACGAGCTGTACTTTCTTACCGATTGCGTCCGTAATGAGTTTCCAGCCTTCCCAGTCATCTTCACCAAACCCGTCTTCAATTGAGATAATGGGGTACTTATTCACCCATTCCGTCCAGTATCCGGCCAGTTCGGCTGAAGAAAGCTTCTTACCGTCAGATTTTTTGAAATGATATACACCGTTTTCGTAAAACTCGGAGCTGGCGGCATCAAGTGCGATAAAGATCTCCTCTCCAGGCTTGTAACCTGCTTTTTCAATCGCCTGAAGCACCACTTCAATGGCCTCTTCGTTTGACTTGATATTGGGCGCAAAACCACCTTCGTCACCCACGTTGGTAGAATACCCCTTGCTTTTCAATACTTTTTTCAGCGTATGGAATACCTCCACGCCCATTCTCAAAGACTCAGAGAAGGTATCGGCCTTTGCAGGAACGATCATGAACTCCTGGAAATCAATAGAGTTGTCAGCGTGACTTCCTCCGTTCAGAATGTTCATCAGGGGAACGGGAAGCGTATTTGCGTTAGTACCCCCTACGTAACGGTAAAGCGGCAAACCGGCTTCATAGGCAGCAGCTTTCGCCACAGCCAGGGAAACCCCCAAAATAGCGTTGGCGCCCAGCTTGCTTTTATTCGGAGTTCCGTCGAGCTCCAGAAGAATCCTGTCAATCTCATTTTGTTCGAAAGCCGAGATACCGATAAGCTCGGGATAAATGATGTCATTTACATTCTCAACCGCTTTCAACACACCCTTGCCTACATAGACTTTTGGATCGTCATCGCGAAGCTCAACCGCCTCGTGAACGCCCGTAGAAGCCCCAGACGGTACGGCAGCCCGACCTACAAAACCGTTCTCGGTTCTGACGTCCACCTCTACTGTGGGATTCCCCCTTGAATCCAAAATTTGTCTTGCATATACTGACTGTATGGTACTCATTTGCAGGATATATTGTTAATTATGAATATGATTGGAAGATATTTCCGAGGGACAAAATAAGTCAAAAAAAAGGTATGTAACCAGGCTTGTTTGTGATAATTAGCCTAAATTTACCTGTTCCAGTAACCAAACATTCAAAACATGAAATCCTTTCTTGGAATTGCCACTGTTTTTACCCTTCTCCAGACAATTGCTTTCTCCCAGGTTAAATTAAACGGAAACGATTTCCAGGCCCGTCTCGACTCCGGCGCGAACGTCCAGCTTGTTGATGTGAGAACTGCCGAAGAGTACAAACAGGGACACCTGGTGAATGCCAAAAACATCGACTTCAGGAAAGAGGATTTCCTTAAGCAGACCGAAAGCCTGGACAAGAGCAAACCTGTAATGGTCTATTGCCTGGCCGGTTCCAGGAGCGCAGGCGCCGCCAAATTGCTGAGCGAAAACGGTTTCACCGAAATTTACGACCTGGAAGGCGGCTATATGAAGTGGAACGTAGAAAAGAAGCCGGTTGAAGGAGTGGTAAAATCAGAAGAGGCCGTTGTCGGCATGCCGGTAAGCGAATACAACAACATGCTCAACTCCGAGCAGCCTGTTCTTGTCGATTTCACCGCAAAATGGTGTGCTCCCTGTAAAGCCATGTACCCGACCATTAAGAAAATCGAATCGGAGTTTGCCGGCAAGGCGACTGTGAAAGTCATTGATATAGATGCAAACAAAACCGTCACGGAACATTTGGGCATCAAATACCTGCCCCTGATTTATCTCTACAAAGGCGGGCAAATTGTTTGGCAAACGACAGGTGCTGTGAGCGAAAAGACCCTTCGCGACGTGATTACGAAGAATTTGTAAGACAGGACCAAAATTCCCGTCCTCTATTTTAAACCCCCGGGTCCTGTTTCGATCCAAGTAGCAGATTTCACAATCAAAATCGAAACAGCCATGAAAGCATTCAAATATATCGGGATTATAGTGGTGGCGGCACTGCTTGGCCTGGGCGTACCGACAGCTTCCAAAGTGGCGGCGCAGCCGGGTATTTCCATGTCCTTTCAGGTATTTTTCAATTCCCTTTCGCCATTTGGCCGATGGTCGAACCACCCGCAATACGGTTCCATCTGGATCCCTGCGGTCGACCGCAACTTTCATCCCTACTATACCGACGGCCGCTGGGTGATGACCGAATATGGAAACACCTGGGTTTCGGATTATGACTGGGGCTGGGCTCCCTTTCACTATGGGCGTTGGTTTTATGACGACTACATGGGGTGGGCCTGGGTTCCCGATTACACCTGGGGACCAGGGTGGGTAAACTGGCGTACCGGCGGCGGTTACTACGGCTGGGCGCCGCTTATGCCCGGGCTGGATGTCCGGTTCTCGGTTAACCTGCCGGTGAATTTCTGGATATTTGTGCCTCATAACCGGTTTATGAGCAACCGCTGGCATCACTACAGAGTACCCCGGGGCCGGGTAACCAATATTTACAACCAGACCACCATCATCAATAACTATTATACTTACCAAAACCGTGAGTATGCCTACGGCCCGAGATCCTCTGAGATCCAACGCTATACCAAAAACACGGTTCCGGTATATGAGTATTCGAACCGCGGCAACAATGGCCGGTACAAAGAATCAGTTTCGCGGTCTACCAATGTCCGCACCGCGGTAGATGCCCGTGAAAGAAGCTTTGACAATGGTCGCGCCGGAGTCGCCACAGGCTCACCCCGTCGTGCCGAAACAGCCGCACCGGAAAGCAGAGGCAGATCAGCAGCCAGAACCAGCGAAGGTGCAGCGACACCGCGGAGTGAAAACCCGGTGGCTACGCCTAACGGAAGAGGAAACGCTCGCGAAACACCAGCATACCGCGGACGCGACAGCTATGAAGGGACACGGTCATCCCGGCAAGCGGCTGAAGTAGAGCCGGGCCGTTCATCTTCGGAAAGGATTAACAATAGCCGGTCCCGCGAAGCTGTGCCGAACAGCGGACGCAGCGACGCCGGCGAAAGCCCGCAACGAAGCGCCCGCGAACGATCAACGCCCGCTTATTCACGGCCCTCCGGCCCGGAACGGGAATCCCGGACCGCATCTCCGGCTACCCGGGAACGCGCCTCAAGCCCTTCGCAAAGAAGCGCAAACCCCGGCCGGTCTGAAAATCGCGGAAACTCAGAAGGCAGGGGCGGCGGCGGACGCAGCGCTTCACCGGAACGCGGCGGCAGATAATAAGAACATCGCGTAAAACAGGGAACCCGTTCCAGTCCAGGCTGGAACGGGTTCCCTGTTTTACATTATTAACGGTAGCAATGGCTACAGTCCCAAAGCGGTGGCGCCATCATTTAAAAGCGCTTCTCCATTCTGCTTTTTATGTCGAAACATCCAGTTATAAATGTCATACTGGTGAAAAATGCGTTCCACCGAACCATGTGTACCGCCATCGATCAAAGTGAGTGTAAGATTGGCGGAGGTATTGCAGGCGCGAATGGCCCCGGCAATCTTTTTTGACTCCGAAGCGGGGACGATCCGATCGCTGGTGCCGTGCTGCAGCCAAATGGGGATTTTGCTCAGTCCACAGGCATATTGTGCGGCACCGCCACCACAGATCGCTACTGCAGCCGCTATCCTGTCCGGATACTTTCCGGCCAGGTCAAGTGTCCCGTAACCGCCCATGCTCATTCCGCAAACATAGACGCGTTCCGGGTCGGCACAGTAATTCTCTACCACATAGTCGATTACTTCCAACAATTTGTCGGGGTTCCAGCCGCCCTGGCTGTGCGGCGCTACCACTACGGCCGGGAGCGAAACCTTTCCGAGGTCCATGCTGTACATCAGCCCATAACGCTGCACCCGTTCGAGTTTTCCGCCGGAAAGGCTCCGGCCATGCAGGAACAAGACGACCGGCGGTTTGTTATCCAGCACTTCTGCCGCCGGCAGGTCTACCAGAAAAGGATAATAGGTTTGTTTGGAGATGGCAATCCGCTGGGCAGGAAGCCGGATGGCGGCGAGGAGCCCTGCCAGAAACAACACGCAAAAAAATACTTTCCTATACATTTGTAAATATACCCGCCCGGTAAGGATCAGGCGAATGACCGCGGCTCAGGCCTCTGTCATTATTTTTGATTCAGTATTCTTATTACCTTCAGTCAAAATTAACACAAATATCCGAATGAGTTCAGAAGCAAGCAAAATCGTTACAGTAGGTCCAAATCCTAAAATGCTTGAATACAACGGCACATATGGAGCCTATGGCGGAGCCTACGTCCCCCCGGTCCTTGAACCTCAATTGGCCCGACTCGCCGACTTTTTTGACAAATTTTCAAAAGAAGAAGCATTTAACCGGGAGTTCATTTCGATTCTCACGGATTATGTAGGGCGTCCTTCTCCCCTTTACTACGCCAAAAACCTCAGTCAGCATGTGGGTTCAAAAATTTACCTGAAGCGTGAAGATCTGAACCATACCGGCTCGCACAAGATCAACAACACCATCGGCCAGATCCTGCTTGCCAAGCAAATGGGCGCAGAGGAGGTCATCGCCGAAACCGGGGCCGGTCAACACGGTGTGGCTACGGCAACGGCGGCAGCCATTCTGAATATCCCCTGCAAGATTTTCATGGGGAAAGTCGATGCGGAGCGCCAGGCCCTGAATGTAAGGCGTATCAAACAACTGGGCGCAGAGCTGATCACCACCGAAATGGGAACAGCCACCCTTAAAGATGCGGTAGACGCAGCACTCGGCTACTACATAGAGAACCCCGCATCGTTTTACCTGCTGGGTTCGCACGTCGGCCCCCATCCCTACCCCAAAATGGTAGGCTACTTCCAGAGTGTAATCGGCAGCGAAGCACGCCAGCAGATCCTTCTTAAGGAAGGCCGGCTCCCCGATCAGATTTTCGCTGCCGTGGGCGGAGGCTCCAATGCAATTGGCCTGTTTTCCGGTTTCCTCGACGATGCCTCGGTACAAATAGCGGGCGCAGAAGGCGGCGGCAGTGGTCAAATGCCGGAAACAGCCGCTACGCTTACGTTCGGCAAACCGACCGTATTCCAGGGCACGCTGTCCTATTGCCTTGTCGATGAAGCAGGTAACCCGATGCCTTCAAAAAGCATAGCGGCCGGACTGGACTACCCGGGAATTTCGCCGCAGCACGCCAACCTGAAAGACACCGGCAGGGCTTCTTACTTCCCTGTAACCGACTCGGAAGCTGTGGAAGCGTACAAGCTTCTTTCGCGGCTGGAAGGCATTACGCCGGCGATCGAATCCTCGCATGCGGTTGCCCTCGCCAAAAAACTGCTGAAAGATAAAAACGCCCTCGCGGTGGTGAACTTATCAGGAAGGGGAGACAAAGACGTGGAAAGAGAAATGTAGCGGCCCGATCCGCGCAACGGGTACTCCGGCTGACTTCGACTACCGGGGTACCCATTGCCGCACGAAATCAACTTCTTACCTAATTGTTCTTTGGAAAACCATCCGGCACTTATGCATCAACGAACATCTGAAATCACTCCGCACCCCGAATACTTTGACCGTTATATCCTGTTGGTTGATGACTTTACCCTGGGAGAGGCCCTGCTCCGGACCGCCGGAACGTTCAGCGCCATGGCAGAAGAGCTGAAGCGCATCGGCGACCGGGTGTACGCTCCCGGTAAATGGACGGCCAGAGAAGTTTTGCAACACTGTGTGGATACAGAAAGAATTCTGGCCTACCGCGCGTTGCGTTTCTCCCGGAACGACCGGACACCCCTTGCAGGTTTTGATGAGAACCTTTTTGGCCGGAACACCACTGCGGGATCGAGAACAGTAGACAGCCTGCTGCAGGAATTCAGCCTGGTACGCCAATCCACCATCATACTGTTTGAAAGTTTTGACAACAACATGATGGCACGGACCGGGGTTTGTGACCACAAAACGCTGTCTGTTCTCGCCCTCGGATTTGCCATTGCCGGACATGCCGTTCACCACTCCGCCATTTTACGGGAAAAGTATGTTTTGAACCAGGACGGCTACTTAGCCACCCCGCATTTCCCCGTGGGAAACACCATTCCTCCAGAATCAAATTAATTATATTTGTTCCGGGATAATAACTAAATTACCAATCACTATCCGGAGCGGCATGAATACAAAAGACCTTACTGACCATGAATTGACAGAGCTCATGCGGGATGGGGAGGATGCCGCTTTTACAGAAATTTACAATCGATACTGGAAAAGACTATTCACCATCGCCATCAACAAAACCGGTGACAATGTTGAGGAAGCCGAGGAAATCGTACAGGATATTTTTGTTTCGCTTTGGAGCCGGCGCCGACAGCTCAAACTTACATTCAGCCTGGAGCACTACCTGGCCGCATCCGTTAAGTACCGGGTTATCAAATCGTTTGCAAAAAAAGACCTTCACCGCCGTTATACAGCCCATAATCAGTCAGCCGTTAGCCTGTCGGACAACTCGACCCAGGACTGGCTGGATTTTGAGGAACTGCAGTTGCGCCTGGAAGAACTGGTGACAGGTTTGCCCGAAAAGTGCCAGCTGGTATACCGGATGAGCCGCGAAGACGGCTATTCCCAAAAAGAAATTGCCGGAGAGCTGAGCATTTCCGAAAAAACCGTGGAAGCACACCTCGGGAAAGCACTCAAACTGCTTCGGAACGGCTTGTATTCCCTGAAGTTTCTATTCCGTCGTTGGGCACTTTCCTGATCGGTTGAGGTACCGGCTACACAAAAATTCATTCGTTGCTGTTAAATTTTTTCCCAACCGGCTAAGGGATTGCGTTCGTTCGGGGTACTTCAATATAAACAGTACTCTTTATGACATCATCCGACAGACAGCGGCTGGAAGCTCTGGCGAATAAATGGCTGAAAGGTAATATTACCCTGGAAGAGGAGGAAGAATTCTCGGCCTGGTACAACCGGGACCAGGACCTACCGGTCTTTGTTCCGCCGCACGCTGCCGGATCCGAAGAGGAGCACCGCGAAAAAATCCTGACAGAAATAAGGCGCAGAAAGCAACGCATACCGTATACCGGTTGGTGGGGGCGCGGCGCGGCGGCGGCACTTCTCCTGCTGGCACTGGCCTGCGGTGGTTTTCTTTTTACCTACGGGTACAAAAACCGGGCCGGTAGAGTGGAGAGCGCTATCTCCGGCGATGTGGTACCGGGCGGAGAAAAAGCTACGCTTATTTTTGACAACGGCCATTCGGTCAGGCTGGACGAACAGCAAAACGGGGTTTTAATAGATGATCACGGGGTGAGGGTCAGGAAGGAAGACGGCATGGTGGTTTATGAGGCAACTGGTCCCGGACAGGCAAAGACCGGTTACAACATCATTACTACGCCCCGGGGCGGGCAATATTCGCTGCGCCTGCCTGACGGAAGTACGGTTTGGCTCAATGCCGCCTCGTCGCTTCGCTACCCGACACGCTTTACCGGCGGTAACCGGACTGTAGAACTGAAAGGTGAAGCTTTTTTCGATATTGTCCCGTATGAAACTCCGGGCAAGGGGGGGGCCGGCAAAATCCCTTTTGTGGTGAATGTGCACGGAAAGCAGACTGTAACCGTACTCGGCACCCGGTTTAACATCAACGGATACGATGACGAGCTGTCGGTAAAAACCACGCTGGTCGAGGGAAGTATCGAGGTCCTGGCCGGGAAAGGAGAATCAACACGACTGAAGCCCAATCAACAATCGACTCTGGCCAGCAATGGCAGGCTCACCGTCACGGAACGCCCGGATATGGAAGAGGCCATCGCCTGGAAAAACGGTCAGATACTATTCAAAGACACTGATATAAAAGACATTATGCGCCAGATTGAGCGTTGGTACGACGTCGATGTAGTCTACCGCGACGAAATACCGACCAGGCTTTATAACGGCGGAATTTCCAGAAATTCAAAACTGTCAAGCCTGCTGGAGATACTTGAAACCAGCGGGATCCGCTTCAAGGTCGAAGGAAAGCAGATCATTGTTACCCGTTAGGAAACGGTGGGAAACTGCGCGACTTTCCGCAGGGAGGAAAATTGAACTTATTTACTTTTGCAGCTGTCAGGCCACCGGAAAGAGAAGAAAAAACAAATACAATCAACTGGTTTTAAACAAAATAGCATATCGCATGATAAGAACCGTTACCTGACCCCATGCCCATAAAAATGCCGGAAGCGCTTCCAACACTTCCGGCCGTCAGGGCAAATTCCACAAAGCTCTAATTTGTTACATTTTACCTAACTCATACAAAACTATGATTTTTTGTATTAGCAGCGGTTCTTTTTCCCGGGAATTGAACCGCTTCAGCCTCTTTATGAGGATAGTAGGCCGGGCGCATTTCACCAGAGCTGTCCATCGGAAAATCATCATGCAAATTAAGCTCGCCTCCTTCTTAATTTTGCTGGCCTGTGTTCACGTGTTCGGGGAAAGCTATTCTCAAAAAGTCTCGCTTTCAGAGAAAAACGCCTCGCTGGAAAAAGTTTTCAAAGAAATCAGGAAGCAGAGCGGGGTAATTTTCTGGTATGAAAGCGGTCTGCTAAACAATGCCGGGAAAGTAAACATACGCATTAAGAACGCATCGCTGCACGACGTACTGAGCCACGTATTTGAAAATCAGCCTTACAGCTTCAGCATCGTTGAAAACACGGTAGTTATCAAGCCCAAAAAAATCCGGGACGGCATGTCCCAGGCAGGCCCTTCGCACCTCCCGGCCATGCCGGCGCGTGAAACCATCGCTACCGGCCAGGCATGGCAGCGCATTGCTGCCGCATCAAAAATAAAGATGCCCGATGCGCAAGCCATACCGATCCGCGGCAGGGTTACCGACGAAAAAGGGGAAGGCCTTCCGGGCGTAAACATCCTGGTAAAGGGCACGCCCCAGGGCACGGTCACGGACGGGACCGGGGCCTTTGTCCTGGACGTCCCGGGGGAAGATGCGGTGCTGGTTTTTTCGTTCGTGGGGTATCTTCCGGAGGAGCGGACAGTCGGCAGGCAGACATTACTCGACGTTTCAATGAAGGTGGACCAAAAGGCACTGGAGGAGATCGTAGTGGTAGGCTACGGGGAGCAAAAAAAGGTAAATGTAATCGGTTCCGTAGCCCAGATCGGGTCGGAGGCCCTGGAAAACCGGCCTGTCACCCAACTCGCGCACGCCATTACGGGGCAGATGCCGGGTGTTACGGTGACCGTTCGGTCGGGGCGGCCAGGGGCTAACCCCGGCACAGTAAGAGTCCGCGGGGTTGGTTCATTCGGCGCAACTCCCGACGCTCTTATCCTGATCGACGGTATCCCGGGTAATATGAACGATATAAACCCGGAAGACATCCAGAATATCTCAGTTTTGAAAGATGCATCGGCAGCAGCTATATACGGCGCCCGCTCAGCAAACGGAGTCGTTTTGATCACGACCAAAACCGGGACTTCCGGGAAGGTCGCCATTTCCTACAACGGCTACGCCGGCTTCAACCAGGCTACGGAACTACCTGATTTTGTAAATTCCTGGGAGTACGCCGAGATGTATAACATCGCCTCCGGCACCAACAGTTTTACAGCCGATGATATCGAAAAATACCGGAACCAATCGGACCCTGATAATTTTCCGAACACCCGATTCCTGGATCAGCTTTTCTCCCGGAAAGGGATACAGACCGGGCATACCGTCAACCTCAATGGCGGAAATGAAAAAACAAAGTACTTTCTCTCGGCAGGCTATCTTAACCAGAAGGGAATTATCCCCAAAAACTCCTATGAGCGCTATAACTTCAGGCTGAACCTCGAAAACGACCTAGGCAGGAATTTCTATTTCACTACCCGGCTGAGCGGTTCATTTGATGAGCGGAACGAGCCGCAGGCCACTGCCAACAAGGGCGGGGAACTTACCGATCAGCTTATACAGAATGCCATCAGGTATCCCGCCATATTTCTCGGGCAAGGCTCCGGCGGCGACTACGGCATCGGCCCCGAAAGTGGCGGTACGCCCGTATCATGGCTTGCGTCGGCTTCCTATCTGAAAAGTCCGAGAACCAGAATAGGCACCAATTTCAAGCTCGACTGGAAACCTGTCAAAGAACTTGTTTTCTCTGCTATAGGGGGTTACAATTTCGACTTCCTGGAAGAAGTGTCCTACCGGTCGTCACAAAAGCTCAACGACCAGATTAACATCAGGCAGTCTAACCTGAACCAGTTCCGCAACAAGGAAATATTCAGGACGGCCCAGCTGCTGGGAAAATATTCCAAAGACATAGGGCGAGCGAGAGTCGACCTACTTGCAGGATATTCTTTTGAAAATCAAATAATTAACAGAATGTCGGGCTATCGCCAGGACTTCCCCAGCAACGACTACACCTATCCGTCAATGGGAGGCGCCGACAACCAGCAATTTAACGGGATGGCGGAAGAATGGGCGATACAATCCCTGTTTTCAAGGTTAAAGCTGAATATTTCCGACCGGTATCTTTTCGAAGGGACGGTGCGCTATGACGGTTCGTCGAGGTTTCCCGACAACAACAAGTATGCCGTGTTCCCGGCATTTGCCGCAGGGTGGCGCATTTCCGAAGAAAGCTTCCTGAAAAACCTTTACTGGCTCTCCAATTTGAAATTGAAGGCTTCGTGGGGAATACTGGGTAACCAGAATATAGGCAACTACCCCTACCAGACCGTATTGGATTCGGACCGGAATTATCCTTTCGGAAGCGCTATTTCCACAGGTGCGGCCTATTTTACCTACAAAGACGCCAATATCAGATGGGAGTCGACCGAAACAACGGATGTTGGAATCGAAGCCGGCTTTTTTAAGAACAGCCTCGGGGTGAATGTTACGTATTTCAGCAGGAACACAACGGACATCCTGTTCAAACCTTCATCCAGCGTATCGTCTGTACTGGGCGTAGGAATCAGCGAAACCAACACCGGTCAGGCTACCAACAAAGGCTGGGAATTCGATGCCTCTTACAGGAACAGCTACCGTAAGCTGCAGTACTCCGTGAGGGGTAACTTTTCGGTTATCAACAACAAAGTAGTCACGCTCGGCCTGGGCAATGTAACGCAACCCAATGGCCTGGTAGGGAACGGGTCCGATCTGTTCGTAGGATACCCTATGGAAATGTACTACGGTTATCTTTCTGACGGCGTTTTCCTTGATCAGGACGATATCAGCACGTGGCCCAACCAGACGGCCATTACGCCGAGGCCCCAGTCAGGAGACCTCAGGTACCGGGACGTGAGTGGTCCCGATGGCGTGCCCGACGGGAAAGTCGACCCTATCTATGACAGGGTGTTCCTGGGCAGCCGGATCCCGAAGTATACCTACGGTTTTAATCTCGATGTCAAATACCGGGGATTCGACCTGGGTGTATTCCTGCAGGGGGTTGCAGGTGTACAGGGACAGCTGACCGGCTATGCAGACGTTGCTTTTTTCAACCTCGGGAATATCCAGCGGTGGCAGATGGAAGGAAGATTTAATCCCGATCAACCGGTAAGGCACCCGGCATATCCGCGTCTTGAAGTCGTAAGCAACAGCGGTACGCCCAATACCGTGACTTCGGATTTCTGGGTGCTGAATGCTTCCTACCTGCGGCTGAAAAATATTCAACTGGGCTATACGCTGCCGGCCGGGGTGACCAACAAACTTAAAATCAACCATGTCAGGATCTATTCCAGCGTTGAAAACCCGGTTACCTGGAGTAACTACCGGCCCGGCTGGGATCCCGAAATCAATACCGGCGGAGCCTACTATCCCATTCTCTCTACTTATACGTTCGGTCTTAACGTGAGGTTTTAGGGGTGAAGAATGAGGTTCCAAATTGACAAAACCAGTGATAAACAAAAGCCATGAGCCGTGAGGTTTAAGCCCTGAGCGGCACAAAAAAGATGATGAATAAAGCAGCCGGCATCCGCTCACTCTCACAGCTCACAGCGCCCGTCGCTGCGGCTCAAACCTTTCAAACAAATGAAACTCAGGATTAAAAAATACATGATGTCGGGTGTCCTGGCCCTGTCGCTCGCTTCCTGCGACGACCAGCTCAGACAGTTCCCGACAAATTCCTTTGCGAAAGACAATTTCTGGACATCGGAATCTAACGCCCTGATCGCGCTGACAGGTATGTACCGCGGCGGAATTACCTATCCCACCAATACGGTCCCCAATGACTGGTGGTCTTATTTCGGGAGTGTTTTCCTGGAATTCGCTACCGACAACGCCTATGACCGCCGCGGAGACAATTCCACCTTCAACCGCCTGACCAATGGTACCCTGCTCGCCAATAACAACGTAACAGGCGGGTATTGGTCGGGATCCTACAAGCGGATCGCCATTTGCAACGACTTCCTGGAAAACATCGAAAAAGTGGCGATGGATGATTCCAAAATCAAACGTATGGCCGCCGAAGCCAGGTTTATACGCGCCACACAGTACTTCTATCTCTCCCAGTACTGGGGCAGTGTGCCGCTGGTAACCAGCACGCTGACGCCCGACGAAGCCAACAATGTAGACAAAGCCACCAAAGCCGCGGTCGTGGCATTCGTTGTGGAGGAACTTAAGCTCGCCGCCGCCGACCTTCCCCGCTTCAGTGCTTTAAGTGCAGGCGAACACGGAAGGGCCAGCAAACAGGCCGCGCTGGCTTTTTTGGGCAGGATCATGCTGAGTGAGAAAAAATTTGCAGAAGCAGCAGATGCTTTCAAAACAATTATCGACCTGGGCGATAACGCGATAGCTCCCAATTACAAGACTCTTTTCATTCCTTCCGGAGAGGCGAGCAGCGAAAATATCTTTACGCTCAAGTATCTCGGTGGACAGGCCGGAAATGCGCTGCCTCAACACGCTTATCCCGCCATGTCGGGCGGCTGGCATATTTTCAACCCGCTGGGAAGCCTGGCAGACGAATATGGCTTCAGCGACGGAACGGCATTCTCCTACGACAGCCCGAAATTCAACTACAAGGACATGGGAGCCAACCGCGACCCGAGGTTCAGAGATACGTTCCTCTGGGACGGGTGCGCATTTGCCGGGCAGAAGTATGTCTGTCACCCGGATTCCGTGAATTCGCTTGACCAGCTGACCTATTCCAAGCAGGCAACACGAACCGGCTACGGGCTACGTAAATTCTTTGACGAATCGTTTACGGGCGGTCTGATTGCCGACTACGGCGGAGACATACCGGTGGTTCGCTATGCTGAAGTTCTATTAAGCTACCTGGAAGCAAAGCTCGAAGACGGAGCCCCTATTACACGGGAGCTACTCGACGAGACCATCAACCAGGTACGGGGCAGAGCATCGGTCGGTCTGCCGCCGGTGACTGCTACCGATCCCACGGCACTGAGAACAATACTGCGCCGCGAAAGAAGAATCGAGCTGGCTTTCGAAGGCCACAGGCTGTGGGACCTGCTAAGATGGGGAATTGCCGACCAGGCACTGTCGGGAGATTTCTGGGGCGCCGCTTTCCCGGACTCCAAACGTTACCCTACTGCTTCCAAGAAAACCGACCCGCACTTTCGTTGGTTCGTAACGTCGAAAAATTTCAGAAAAGGACAGGATGAAACCTGGCCGATTCCCGAATCCGAAGTGAATGTCAATCCGAAGCTGGGGAAATAAGGCTGTAAAAAACATCTGTCCGTCACCATTTAACGTCTGTTGATTTTGGAAAAAAAACGATTTTATCAATGGGTATTGGGAAGTATTTTGCTGGTATCGGCAGGCTACACCGGTTCGATTATTCCCAGGGTCTTCCAGAATGATGTACCGATTGTGCAACAGGAATACCTGAAAGCTTACGGGAAGCGCGAACCGGTAAAGCCAGGTAAAACGCCGCAGCCCAACATCCTGTTCATCACAAGCGACCAGCATTACTGGATGCGGATGGGTTACAATGATCCTGCAATCAGCACGCCCAACCTCGACCGGCTTGCTAAATCCGGCCTGATTTTCGACAGGGCCTATACCTGCAACCCGGTGTGCACGCCCACGCGGGCCTCGATGATTACCGGCCTTTACCCTTCCCAGCACGGGGCGTACGCGCTGGGGACCAAGCTCCCCGAGACGGTGCCCACTATCGGCAACTACCTCCAGGAACTGGGATACAAGTCCGCAATTATCGGGAAAGCCCATTTCATGCCCCTGGAGGGAAGCGCGGAATACCCGTCCCTGGAAGCTTATCCTGTTCTCCAGGACCTGGATTTCTGGAGAAAATACCACGGCCCTTTTTACGGGTTTGAACGAGCCGAACTGGCCCGGCCCCACGGGGATGAATCGCACGTAGGCCAGCATTATGCCATCTGGATGGAAGAAAAGCTAAAAAAAGAGGGGCGCTCGCCGGTAGAGTGGAAGCAGTGGTTCAGGAAACCCGATCAGTCGAAATTTGCAAATTCGAATCCGGCCATGCGGAAGGCTATGAACGCCAATGCCGCCACGGGTGAAGCGCAATACGGCGCCTGGAACATTCCGGAAGACTACCATCTCAACTCCTGGATCGCCTCCAGGACCATCGCCAACCTCGATATGGCGAAAAAAGAAGGGAAGCCTTTTTTCATCTGGGCAAGCTTTTTTGACCCGCACCCCCCCTACCTGGTATCAGAACCCTGGGCTTCCATGTACAAGCCAGAAAACATGAAACTGCCTGATGTGCCCGAAGGCGATATGGAAGACATGCCCTACCACTACCGCATGACCCAGAAAAACGGAAAGCGCGGCTGGGGGTCGCAGTATTTCGAAGACGGCCAGGGAGTTCATGGCTTCAACATCCAGGCAACCGATAAGGAAAAAGCCCGGAAAGACATGGCAATCTACTACGGCATGATATCCATGATGGACAAATACATCGGCCTTATCATCGATCATCTCGACAGAACCGGGCTAAGGGAAAATACAATTATCGTGTTTACTACCGACCACGGGCATCACATAGGCACCCATAATTTATACGCAAAAGGTGGATTTGCGTTTGAAGAAGACCTGCGGATCCCTTTTATCGTGTCGTGGAAAAATCATGTTCCCGCCAACAAAAGGACAGATGCGCTGGTCTCTGTAGTCGACCTGGCGCCTACTTTTCTTACCCTGGCCGGAAGGGAAAAGCCTATGACAATGGCCGGGCTGGATGTTTCACCGTTATGGCTCGGAAAAACCGAACACATACGGGACTGGGTAATCGCGGAAAATCATTTTCAGCGCACAAAATTTTACCAGAAGAGCTATATTGAAGCCCGGTACAAGGTTACCTGGTACATGCAAAGTGATGAAGGCGAGCTTTTTGACCTGGAAAAAGACCCCGGGGAATTCAATAATTTATGGAATCAAAAAGAATACCAGGAACTCAAGCTACAACTTTTGCAACGGGCTATGAAAGCCGACATGGCGAAAGAAACCTGCTGGATGCCCAGGATCGGCCCGGCCTAACGATTGTCTTAGACCGGCCATTGTTCTCATCTAAAATATTCTCATCAATTTTTACCGACGAAATAGCCATGAGCTTTGAGGTATTAGCTACAAGCGGCACACAAACGGCTGATGAATAAATAGCTCACCCCTCACTGCTCACCGCGGTCCGCCGCTGCGGCTCAAACCTTTTTATACAAATGAAAGCTATCATTAACCTTTCCATGCTGGCATGCCTGGTGGCCTGCCAGGCCAGTCCTAAAGAAAAGGAGGACGCACCGGAAAAGCCCAATATCATTGTTATCAACCTCGACGATCTAGGGTATGGAGATGTGGGTGCCTATGGGGCCACTGCCTTGAAAACTCCCAATTTCGACCGTCTTGCCCGCGGCGGCCTCCGCCTCACAAGCGGCCACGCAACATCGTCGACCTGCACACCCAGCCGGTTTGCCCTGATTACCGGTTCTTATCCATGGCGAAACAGCGAAGCTAAGATTCTCCCCGGAACGGCGCCACTGATCATCGATACCACGCAGGCGACTATCGCCTCGGTATTGAAAGACGCGGGCTATCGAACCGGCGTGGTAGGCAAATGGCACCTGGGATTGGGCAACGGGCATGTCGACTGGAACAAGCCTATCTCACCGGGGCCCAACCAGTTGGGCTTTGACTATGCTTACATTATGGCCGCGACGCAGGATCGTGTACCCACCGTGTATATCGAAAATGGCCTCGTTGCGGGTCTGGAGCCCAACGACCCCATCGAAGTAAGCTACGAAAAAAATTTTGACGGCGAACCGACAGCCCTCACCAATCCTGAAATGCTTACTATGAAATGGCACCACGGCCACAATCAGAGCGTTGTAAACGGTGTACCGAGGATCGGCTATATGAAGGGCGGGAAAAAGGCGCTTTGGAAGGATACAGACATGGCGGACCATTTTTTGACAAAAGCCCGGAATTTTGTGTTGAGCAATAAAAATCAGCCGTTCTTTCTTTACTATGCCATGCAGCAGCCGCATGTACCCCGCACACCGCACCCCCGTTTTGCGGGCACTACCGGCATGGGACCACGGGGCGATGCCATTGCGGAAGCCGACTGGTGTGTAGGGGAATTGCTGAAAACCCTCGAAGAACAAAAGCTGCTTGAAAAAACGCTCATCATCTTCACAAGTGACAACGGACCGGTTGTGAATGACGGGTACTATGACGACGCCGTGGAAAAGCTGGGCAAGCACACCCCTTCCGGGCCGCTGAGAGGAGGAAAGTACAGCCTCTACGAAGCCGGGACCCGCGTTCCCTTTATTACCTACTGGAAAGGTACCATCCAGCCGGGCGTATCGGACGCTCTCGTCTCTCAAGTCGATCTGCCGGCGTCACTGGCCGCACTTGCCGGCACCCGGTTTGAGGGAAAAGACAGCCGTGACCTCCTGGATGTCTTCCTGGGAAAAAGCGACAAAGGCCGGGAAAACCTGGTACTGGAAGCCTCGGGCCGCACAGCGCTGCGCCAGGGGAACTGGGTGTTGATCCCGCCGTATAAAGGTCAGGCACTGAACAGGCACGTGAACATCGAGCTCGGAAACGCACCTGAATACCAACTATTTAACCTGGACGACGATATCGGGCAACGGCAAAACCTGGCTAAAGAAAACCCGGAAAAGGTAAACGAAATGGTTAAGACACTCGAAAGTATACAGGGAAAGCGGGCAGGTGATCTCCCGGAGCTGGAATTAAAATAAGCCGCAGTGCCCGGACTGAATCGGCTCAATCCTTACCCGTTACAACCTTTACATCGCTAAACATAAACGCATTGTCGCTGACCCGAAGCGGCTTGCCGCTTGCTGTCGTCACGTTGTTCAACACGACTTCCTGTGTTTTCATGTAGGGGAATTTTTCCTCGTAACTGCTATCGGTCATAGCCGGATTAAAGTTGGCGAAGATGGTCGGCCCCTGGTAGTTTTCGGGGTGGTTGGTGTCGTCAATACGCAGATTCTCAAAGACAATCCGGCGGGGCATATAGCATTGGTAACCAAAATCATGTTTGCCGGTATAGGTCCCGCCGATCAGGCTGGCCGCCACGGGCCTTCCGCCTGCAGGCACAAAAACACAGTTACGGATTATAAAGTCGCCTTGCCAGGTACTTCCATAGTCCGAACGGAGGTTCACCATCGTTCTTCCCCGAATGGTGCTATTCTCCACAATGAGTGTACCGGTGCCGATGGCGTTGATCCCCATGTGGCCCAGTGTAGAATTTCGGATCGTTGCGTTGGCGACACCCTGATGGGCGTCAAAACGCGAAAATATACATTTGTCATAAAGAATGTTCTTGCAGAAGTTGGAGCTCATGACGCCCCAGTAACGGCTGTCATTGATGTCATTGGTCTGACTGCAATTGATAACTGATACGTTTAGCGCACGGTTCATGGACAAGTCATAGCTTCCCATAGACACCGGCTTGCCGGCAGCCCCGATGGTAGAATACATGCGATGCCCGGTTAGCACTGTGTTCTGTACGGTGACATAAGCACATTCGCCGACCGTGATAAAACCGCCATACGGAGCACCGTGTTCACCTTCCCCGGTAATGCGGTGCTCTAAGCCGTCGACCAGCACGTTGGAACGGCGGACCGCAATATTCCGGGCATAATAGGTATATTTTGATTCCGCCTGGTTGGCAATAGTTGTGAAGCGCCCACCTGTAATTTTCAGGGGTTTTTCGTCGATCGGGAGGACACTTGCATCCGTAATCTGGTCAAAGTCCCAGATAATCGGGGCATCCATGTCCACATTCCCGTCTTTATCAACTACGAAAATATCGGTCTGCGCAGAACCGTTGTTCTGGTTCAAACCGAAGCGGATATAATGCTTGACATTGGAATTGGTAACCGTAACCAGGCTCGGGCCTGAAAGCGGGATATCCACGCGTTTCTGGTTTTTTTTCAGCGTAGACAATGTTTTCACTTTGTAGGACTTCAGGTTGGAGTTTACCTTAAAAACCGGAGCATTGCGGTCTTCAACCCCTGTGTCGTCAATAATAAACGCGGCATTGCCAAAATCTGTATCGGTGCGTACAATTGCGGTCCGGCTTTTTCCCCCGATATAATAGGTAGCGCCCGCCCCGGCTTTTACGGGCAGAGCATTTTCGTTGGCGAAGGCATGGGCCGCGGCGATTGCATCAATATCGTCCGCTTTACCGTCGCCTTTTGCCCCGAAGTCGCGGTAACTGACATAACCGGCTGCCTTTATCCGGGAGAAGTCCTTCGACGAGACCTCGAGGCGCAACGTGTCGCTATCGCCCGAACTTACCTTAGTTTTTTTACTTCCGGTGGTGATAACCACTTCTTCCCGCACTCCCTTTTGCTGGCCGAACAACGCAGCGCAAACTCCCGACAGAAAAAAAACAAGAAAAAAACGCTTCATAAATTTCAGTATTCGATTTAGGAAAAACTTGGTGAATCCGGGGACCATCTCCGTACAAACTGCAAAAATTAATCAGAAAACACAAATCCGGCTTTCAGGGTCTAACCTTGTAATCAGGTGACGATGCGGTCTTTTCTCCTGACAAGGCTGTAAACTTCCAGGTCAACATATTGGCCGTCAGCGAGCAACTCTCCGTCCCGTTCTATCCCCTCCAGAAAAAACCCGGTTTTCCTGGGAATGTTACTGCTCGCTACATTTTCAACCGCGCATTTGATCTGGATGCGGTTCATATCAAGGTCCTCGAAAGCGTAGTCAACCAACGCCCTCACCGCCGCCGTCATCACTCCCCTCCCCCTGAACTTTTCCGACAGCCAATAGCCAATTTCACACCTGTGATTGGAATGATCTATGCCTTTCAAACCGATTAACCCGGCGAACCGGGATTGGCAGTTAATTACAAACACGATTTCCCGTGACCCTTTTTCATAGAGCGACCTTACAAAATCCTCCGAGTCACTTATCCCCCTGGTATAATCTACAAATGGGAGCCATTTGCGGAGCGATCTTCGTTCCCGATCGATCGTCGCGAAAAGTTCGGTCGCGTCAGAAAGCAGGATCTGCTTCAAAAACACCGTCTCGTTAACCTCAATCGTCACCATAAATTGATCGAACAGGCACCTCTTCAGAATGCCATTTGTTATAGGTAGTCAATATCAAACAGCTCCGACATTTGCATCCGGAAAAGGCCGGGCGGGGAAAGGCGCATCATAAAATTCCGCAAGTTGATTGCCGTCCTGTTTTCAAGGTGCGAGATTTTCCCCATAATCCTGCTTCTTTCAACAATTGCATTGACGCGCCTCCTCCTTACTTTCTCGTACCGGGAGAAGGCATCGGCGGGATTCAACCCCCCGGCGAGCAGCTTTCCTAGGGCATAGGCGTCTTCAATGGCCTGGCACGCCCCCTGCCCCAGGTTCGGTGTCATGGCGTGGGCGGCATCGCCGAGCAGGCACACCTGTTGCTTTTGCCATTTCGGGATTGGCTTCAGCTGCTGTATGCTGCTGTAATGCAGCGTCTCCGGCGGTGTCATGCGGATAAGCTGCGCTGTATCCGGGTGAAACTCGGAATAAAGCGTTTCGAGATTCGTCTCCGGCGCGTGCGGAATACCGGCGTTAATTACCGCGTACCAATATACTTTTTGTGTGTCGATGCTCACAAAACCAAACCGCTTGCCTGCGCCCCAGGCCTCCATAGCCTGGTTCAGATACCTGTTGCCGAAAGGATTGTCACATACCCCGCGCCAGCAACGCTGACCGGCATCCAGAACAGGCGCGCTTTCGAAGCATGCCGACCTTACCACCGAATGAATGCCGTCGGCCCCGATTAGTAGGTCTGCATAAACCCGGTCGCCATCTTCAAAAAACAGCTCCCATCCTTTGCCCCTGCCTCGTGTCACCCCGGCCAATTTCCTGGCCAAAACCAGTTCTTCCGTCACCTCGGCCGCCAATAATTCCTGGAGGGCCGCGCGGTGAATAGCAATATTCGAAACCCCGTATCGCTTCTCGAAAGAGGTGAGATCGACCCCGGAAATTTCACGGAACGTATGGTCGGAAATCACCATCCTGGAAATCCGGTGGCCTGCATGGGTAATCTTTCCCGCCAATCCTATACTTTCGTATACCTGCATGGCATTGTTGGCAATGGCGATGCCGGCGCCGACCGGCCTGATTTCGGGAGCACTTTCGTAAATCCGGACCCGGTAACCCAGCCCTTTGAGGATGATTCCCGCAGTAAGGCCGCCAATACCGGCACCAATGATCACAATCGACATCTTTTCCAATATTACTGCTATTTTACAAGACGTTATCCCGTTCTAAATTGTAATTTACACTAATTTTAGCGACTACTAACCATGGAAAAGGCAAAATACACGACTGTAGATGACTATATCGGGAGCTTTCCCGAACAGACCCGGGAGCTGCTGAACCAAATACGGGCTACCATACAGGCAACAGCGCCGGAGGCTACCGAAAGCATTAGCTATGGTATGCCGGCTTACAAGCTGAATGGAAAGCCGCTGGTCTATTTTGGAGGCTATGAACACCATATCGGCTTCTACGCCACACCTACCGGGCACCATGCATTCAAAGAAGCGCTTTCACGGTATAAGCAGGGTAAAGGATCTGTTCAGTTTCCGCTTTCGGAACCTATGCCCCTGCAGCTCATCGCCGACATCGTAAAATTCCGTCTGGCGGAAAAAAAGCCGTAGCGGGAAACTTAATTTTCCTCACGTCTGCCGGTACCCCGGTGTGAAATCAGCCGGTATTTTCTTCACACACCTGCTAACCTAAGGAAAAACACTTATACAGGTATAAGCAGACTCATCCCTGTTCTGCTCGTTCTTGCATTCTGAATGAAGCAAGCAAAACGACGTAGGGATATTGATGCTTACATCACTGCGAAAGTCAAGAAACTTCGTGAAGAAAAAGGAATTTCACAGGAGAAACTGGCTTTCCATATTGGTGTAAGCAATAGCTACGTTGCGCAAATTGAAAGCCCGAAATACAGAGCCAAATACAACTTGTACCATCTGATCGATATCATCGGGCTCCTCGAATGCTCCCCTTCGGAAATCCTTCCGCTGGAACCGCATTAGCCCGTCCCGGCATTACATCCTTCTCCCGTCATGTATTGCCCCCGGGATATTTTTTTCCCGAAAACCCATGAGGCGGTAGCCGCTCCCGAAAAGGCGTTGGTTTTAATCAGACATCTCTTTATTTTGCCGGAATCAGTTATAAAATGCTGCCCGGACTCAACATGCCAGCCACACTTTCACTACGGAACGTACAGAAAAGCTTCGGCGACCACAAGGTACTCCATATTCCTGACTGGCATATCGGCGATGGTATCTATTGGATTCAAGGAGAAAACGGCGCCGGAAAATCCACCTTGTTCCGGGTGATCGCGGGTATGCTCCCCTTTCATGGCGAAATTGTGCTGGACGGTTACTCCGATCTTCGCAAGGCCCCGGTCGAATACCGCCTGCGGGTATGCCTGGGAGAAGCAGAGCCGCTATACCCCGCTTTCCTGACCCCGGCAGACCTGGTCGGCTTTACCGCCTCCGCCAGAAAGAGCCCGCCCGGACAGGCCACGGCCCTGATGGAAAAACTGGGTATCACAGCCTACAAAAACCAGCCGGTAGGGGCCTGTTCAAGCGGCATGTTAAAGAAACTATCGATCGCCCTGGCTTTTTTGGGGAGCCCCCGGCTGATTATCCTGGATGAGCCGCTGATCACGATTGACCGGGAAGCAAGAGATAATTTGTTTGACCTCATCAGAGACTACCGCGAACAGTCCGTCACATTCCTGATATCATCGCACCAGCTCTTCGAGACGGGTAATATAGCGCTTACCGAACGATACCGGCTTCAAAACACAAACCTGGTCAGGGTAGGTAACGAAAAATGAAAACGCTTTACCGATCAACCGTCAGCGAATTTTACAGGCAGCACGCCGGTTTTTTTCTGGCCGTAATCCTGCTCGCGTTCGGCTTTCTGTCCGGGGGAGAACACAAAGCGCTGGCCATGTTTTTTGTCACCGATAAAACCGGTCCGCCGTACCTGGCGGCAATATGGGCTGCTTATTGGGTCCTGGTCAGGGTATTCTGGAGCTCACTCTGGGCCTCACCTCCCTATGTTTTCATTTACCAAACCAGGCTACTGCCTCCGGCCATCCGGTTTTACAGACTGGCAGTACTGGCCGCCGGACTCCTGCTCCCCGCTATTGCCTACGGTATCTGGATCATCGGCAATGCCGCACAAGCGGGTCTTCTCCCGGGTGCTGTAAAGGTTACGGGCATCCTGCTGATCTATTGGGCTTGCCTGGTTTTCAGCGCGGACTGGCAACTCAAACATCAGAATATTGCGGCTAACCGGAAAAGTCTCCCGGTCAGGTTCTGGTTTCGGCGCCCTGCTTCGTGGATATTCTGGACTGCGGAATGGCTTATCAGGGAAAAAGGACTGACACTGCTTCTCTGCAAACTCGGGGTCACACTTTTTACCATATGCACCCTACTTTACTTCGGTACTGACGACTATGACATACGCCTGCCTGCCATCGGCCTGTCAATCGCCACGCTGGCCAACATCGGTATTTCCTACGAAATATGGCATTGGGAAAACGATATCTGGCGCTGGCGCCGTTCTCTTCCAATCCCCCTCCTGACGCGGGCATTTCTGCTCATCGGTATTCATTTGCTTATCCTGGTGCCCGACTTTCTTTTGTCGATCCGCTACGCGAACGGGCTTCTTACTTTCCCGGAGCTCGCGCAGCTTTTCCTTCTGCAACTTGCCATTCTGCTGGCCTATCACGGTCTCCTATATAAAAAAGACGCGCCGCTGGACGAGTCCCTGGGCGCTGTCTTTAAATGGGCTATCGTTTTAACGCTTCTGATACTCTACCGTGTGCCACTACCTGCATTAGCTGCTTCGCTATTGCTCTCCGGCGGCTGGAATTATTACAAATGGGCGCCATAAGAACAACGCTTCAAATCATTCCAAATATCTTACGAAACCTGAGCAATGCTTTTCCAGCCCAGCGTCGCGATGTGTAGTAAGCGGCATAAACAGCGGATTGCAGCCGCACCGACAGACCGAATTTCAAAGGATAATAGTGCTGCTCAAAATAGGCTTTCGCATCCCGCTCCGTTAAATCGTAAAGTTCCCGGTCTGAGTAGGAACTCACACCACTACCGGTGTAATTAAAGGGCGAATGCGTGCCGTGGTCTTCCAGGATTACCTGCTTGAAAGCATACCCTTTGTTGACCATTTGATAGAACCAGACCGTACCTAGATCGGCCCCGTCCCAGACCGCACCGAAACAAACGCTATCGCCTTCGGGGAGACATTCTTTCCGGTAAATCGCCGTATTGATAAGCGCCGCATGTTCATTCATGCGGCACTCAGGCAACGGAAAAACGCGGCCATTTTCCACCAACCTGCGCCCTATATCAAGCCTTCTCAGGTCCGGGTAACGGTTGGCCAGTTCATAATAGGTCTCCGCTGTAACTTTGTGTTCCTGGAAAGTATAGCCGTTGCAGCCCTGTCCATGATGAAGCGGGCAGTTCCAACACTGGCCCAGTGACCCGATGCCCGCATAGGTGTGACCGGTATCATTCATATAGGCCATCCGGCTCCCCACCACATCTCCATGAAAAAGAACGTCGTTATGAAGCACAAGCAAATACTTCTTATCGGTATGCTCCAACGCATACTGAAACGGCAGACTCCACCGATAAGCATCGTCATTTTTTGCCCGCTCGTAGTCAACACCGCCCAGCCCGTAGAAGTACGCGGGTTTGTATACCACTTTCTTATAGTCTCTGAAAACGTCAAGCACCTTAAAAAAGCCGCTTACGTCGTTGTGAGGCTGCATTTTCTCATGAATCAGGTATATCGTGTCGATATACTGACCGGAGTAGTGAAGCAGGCTTTTGATTGTAACAATTGTGTTGTAGGCTTTCCCATAGAACAAGACGCAAACATCCACCTTCTTCTCAGAAGTATTATTCATGACGATATGTGTACGTGTGTGAATACTAACAACCATCAAGGCAGTGCGCAGACTCCGGCCGCGTACTACCCCATCAGATGCTTCCAGATCACCTGGTAAACATCAACCGCTTCCAACTCAGGTTTATCCGGTTGCTGGTCGGTAATACAGATCGGATAATACATTTTGGGCACGAATGCCGAACCGTGGGACCCTTTCACCAGGTTTGCATCAAAGGGAATCACGTCCATCAGGTACCTGAATCCCAGTTTTTTTCTCAGGAGCTTATACCCCGCTCTCAGTTTGATCAGGGGGTTATGGGGGTCCATAAACATCTCTACGGGGTCATAGCCCGGTTTTCTGTGGATGTCCACCAATTTCGCATAGTCCGGCGCCTTCGCATCGTCGGTCCAATAGTAGTAGGTAAACCAGCTATCGGGATCCGCTACCAAAACCAGGTCTCCCGCCCGTTCGTGGTCAATATGGTAATCTTTCTGCTCCTCGCGGTCAAGCACCCGGGCCACACCCGGCACTTTCGATAACAGGGCTTTTACCCCGGGCAGGTCGGCAGAGTTGCGGACATACACGTGAGCGACCTGGTGATCTGCCACCGCGAAGGCGTCGGAGGCGCCGGCGTCCAGCAGTTCATACCAGCGCTCGTTCCGTACCTTGATCCAACCATTCTCCCTGAGAATACGGTTGATATGCACCGGCCTAGAAACAGGATTAATGCCATATTCCGACAGCAGGATAATTTTTGCGCCCGTACTCTCAAAATAACCGATCAGCTCCTTAAGCAACTGATCGATTTCAGATAACTCCTTACTGATTTTTGGCAAATCAGGGCCAAATTTCTGAAGGCAGTAATCAAGATGTGGCAGGTAAATCAAGGTCAGTGTCGCATTGTACTTCCTGTCTACACTGACAGAAGCATCAGCGATCCACTGCGATGACTTAATATTGGCATTGGGTCCCCAGAAATTAAAAAGGGGGAACTGGCCCAGCTCCTGCTGGAGCTCATCTCTCAGGCTGGCAGGATACGCATAACAATCGGGGGCTTTGACGCCGTCTGCGTGGTATTGCGGCCGCGGCGTGACAGAATAGTCCACTGCAGCATACATGTTGTACCACCAAAACATTTTTGAACATGTAAATGACGGATCCGTCTTCCGGGCAGCTTCCCATATTTTTTCAGCACGTACCAAATGGTTGGACTGTTTCCAGAATTTCACCTCCGCATCTTCCCGGTCATACCAGCCATTTCCGACAATGCCGTGCTCTGCCGGCCATTTCCCGGTCACATAGCAGCTTTGGGAACTGGTGGTTAAGGCAGGAAGCACCGGCTTTATGGGTGTTACTGCTTTTTTGGATACATATTCCTTCAAAAAAGGGGTATGCTCACCAATCAGGTTCGCGCTCAGCCCTACAACATCAATTACTACTGTTTTCCGCATTATCAATTCTTTTCCAATTGTTGCTTCACCCATTTCATTTCCCTGATAATGGAATCGGCAATTGGCATTTGTAACTCCCGGGGCAATACTCCCCAGGTATAAGTTTCTATCTCCAGGCAGTTGGTTACCGGATTGGCCTGATGCAACTCAAGCACCTGGTTAATATCCGGCCTTGTTGAACGGAGCAGCCCATAGGCATCCATAAACAGGGGTACGTGAAAATGCACCCGCCATTCTGCATGATCTGCTGAATCGGCCGCCAGCGCCAGGTCCAGGTCCGGATAACGCACCAGTTCGCCGGATTGGGTCCGGGCAACTACCTGGTGCAGATATATGGGCTCCAGAAACGCCCGGAGCGTGTTCAGCTTTTCTTCCCGCTTCTCCCCGAGGTCAACGCGCAGCGCTGAACTCACCTGTATCCGGCCGACCCTGATTCCGCTCGCTGCCAGATGGGCAAAGACTGTCGCGGGATCTTCATAACTGACGGCAAAATGACAAACATCATAACAAAGGCGCAAGTGGGCATATATAGCCTCCCGGGCTTCGTCAGCCGAAAAACCGCGTTCTTCCTGCAGGTACCTGACGCCCATAGGAAGGAGTTTTTGACTGTACCACTCGAAGAAGTCACCGCCGTTATCAAGAATCCCGTCTGGTTCGGGTTCAATATCTATATGTACGAGTTTACCGGTTTCTCGCCTGAGATCGATCAGGAAACCGATCATCTTCAAGAGATTACGCGTTGCCTGGTCCGCAGTGTCGGGTAGGGAGCTTCCCCACCAGTGCCGGTACGAAAGCGGTGGCGTTGAAACCCCGCCCTCCTCCATACCGTCGGGCAGAAGCCGGGCCAGGATATTACAAAGGCGTTTTGTATAGTCCAGCCGTTCCGCTGTAGTCCAGTCCGGCCGGTGCACCCTGTCTTTGACCACCTCCTGGTGGAAATCGGCATAAGGGAAGCCATTGATCGAGATCACGTACAAATGGTTTTCACGTAGCCACTGCCTGAAAACATCAAGCTCTTCCGTCAAAACAAGGGATGCTTCATTTGAACACCGCAGACCGAGGGCCATGGGCGCGTTTCCGGCAACAGCTTGCCGGACGAGGGGAACATTCGTTCTGAGCTCATTGAAATGATGCTCCCAGCTCAGGCCGGGATGAATATTGCTACAATAAGTCAGATGACCGTAACCGGTTTGCATAAGGTCTTCAAAAATTCCGGTAGCCGGCGGTTGCCGGACAGCGGGTTAAACAGATGGGGACAACCTCAGCGAGGTTTCATAGGTTTTTAAATAATTCGCGGCCTTTTCGATCAGGTTTTCGTCCATTTCGTGCACCTCAATGCCCTTTCCGAGCGCTTCCAGGAGCGTGATGGTGAGCCTGCCACCCAAATGCTCCCTGAATTCTGCCAGGCCTGCTTTCAGATGCCGGCTATCATCCTCCCACAGTTTTTCATGTGAAAGCCCGAACCCGAGTACGGTAAAAAGATTCAGAACCCGCAGCACATCGGTTTCGGAAATGAATCCTTTAAGAAAGGAATAGACCGTATCCAGTGCAATTCCTATGGCAACGGCTTCACCGTGCCTGAGTTCAAAATTGGTAAGGTACTCAAGCTTATGTGCAGCCCAGTGGCCGAAGTCAAGCGGTCGGGCCGACCCGAACTCAAAGGGGTCTCCTCCCCGGATATGCTGCAAATGCAGGTCCGCACATTTGATAATGAGATGGGCCATCGGTTCGGCAGCCCGGTTCGCCAGCGCGTCCTTTTGGTTGTCCAGCCATTCAAAGAATGCAATATCTTTGATGAGCGCAACTTTAACGGCTTCAGAAATTCCCGAACGCCAATCACGGTCCTCGAGCGTCTGCAGGAAAGCACTGTCATTGATGACCGCTACCGGAGGCACGAAGGTCCCGAGAAAATTCTTCTTTCCCTTGTAATTAACGCTGTTCTTCACCCCGATTCCGGAGTCATTCTGCGAAAGGACCGTGGTCGGGATCCGGATGTGCCGGACACCACGGTGAGAAATAGCGGCCGCATAACCGGCCATATCCAGGACTGCTCCCCCACCGATTGCAACCAGGTAAGAATGACGGTCGATCCCGTATTCATTGACGGCGTCAACGATCCTTTCAACCTGAAGCCGGTCGTTCTTTACGGCTTCACCACCCGGGACACGGATTATTTCAGGCGCCAATACCACCAGGTCTTTCAGCGTATCAAAGTAGCGGGAAATCTGCTCTCCCAGCACCGGGTGGGCTGTCCATACGCCTTCGTCCACAACAAACAAAGCCCGGGCTACATAGCCCGGCTCAACCAATGACCGAAATACCTGTGCAAGCAACGCGTTCTCAGCGTCAAACAAATGCTCCGTAAAATATACCTGGTATTGATAAGAAACCTTAAAAGACTGCTCTAAAACAAACATGACGTTTATACATTCGCTCCGCCCTTGCGCCGCGATATTAGATTAACGATTAAAACGGGGAAACCTTTTCTTTCCGGTACTTACAAAAATCGGACATTTGGAAGAGAGATTCAAGTGAGGGGGGAAATCGGAAGTCAGAAATCGGAAATCGGAAAAGCGCCGATCTCCGACTTCCGATTTCTCCTCACGTTACCGCAAACTTCTTTCCCAGGAACATCGAAAGCGGCAGGAGAATAAGCACAAAAATACCCAACCCAAAATATCCGAACGCGACGCACCAGGCGGCGTTCATCACGATAAGCGACAGTACACCGGCTTTTACTGCTTTTCCAATCAGGGGGCCGACCGGGGTAACCATGGCTTTGTAAAGCGGCAGCCCGATCAGGAGGGCATGCAGGGCCACGAAAAGACAAGCGTAAAACAAGTTGCCCTCCAGGGAACTGACATATAATTGCACGGTATGTACGGTGACATAAAACGCTGCAGCCAGAAAAAGGTATCCCCTTTTTCCACCGTGGACTTCATCCTGGCTGATCATGGTGATGGCGGCGATATACACCACCGGCACCAGGGCTATCGGCCACCAATGCCAGAGCGCCGGGGTAACCGAACTGATACCTAAAAGCAAATTTCCGCCTCTGCACGATCCCATGACCAAAGGTCCGAAAAAGCGGCTGTGCTTGGCAAACCGGTTGTAAACAAGGGTCAGCAGCGCGACGATCAAACTAATCAGGCCGCTTTCTGCGGAGTACGCAAAACCCGACAAAACCCCGATCAGCAGCAGCGAACCTCCCATGAAGGCGGCCTGTCGCAGCGGGACTTTCCCGCTGGGTATAGGTCTTTCGGGTCGCTCGACGGCATCAAGCGGCGCATCAAAAACGTCGTTCAACACTATTCCGCCACCATACAAACCCAGCGTAGCCAAAATCAGCCAACCGAGCTCCCACGAGGCGAACGGATAGCCGGCGATGGCAATACCCGCCAGGATATCGGCTACAGCGGTAACAAGGTTAGCCGGCCGTGTAAGCTGCAGATAAGGTTTCAGCGACATGAACTTACGGCTACGCTCAGGAGATAAAAATGGAATTTCGGGCTACGCGTGGCTGCTGTCCCCCGCGTAAAATGCTGTTCCCGAAAAATTTCTGGTTTTGATCAATGTCTTTCCCCTGTTCAAAATCAGCCACGTCAATTTGTCCGCTCAAGGCAAAAGCATCGATGGCATTCTGATAGGTCACTTTCCTGATCGCTTCATCAGAGATCCCCCTGGCTTTCATCAGCGCCGCAGTTTTCGGTACGGCAAGCGGATCGGAAATCCCCCAGTCCGCGGCGGAGTTAATCATAATACGCTCGCTACCATATTGTTCCACCACCTTTACCATACGCTCATTTCCCATTTTGGTAAAGGGGTAAATCGTGAATGCCGCCCAAAAACCCTGATCCAGCACACTCTTTACGGTCTCTTCATTGTTGTGGTCTATCACCACCCAACCCGGGTCCACACCATGTTCAAGCGCAATGGACATACTGCGCTCTGTTCCGCGCTTCTTGTCACGGTGCGGCGTATGTACCTGTACCGGGAGACGTGCGCTTTTCGCCAATTCCAGCTGTGCCCGGTAATATTTCTCCTCAAGCGCGGTCTGGTCGTCAAACCCGATTTCACCAATACCCACAACTCCCTCCTTATAGGCATACAGGGGCAATATTTCCATTACCTGTTCGGCCAGCACTTCATTATTGGCTTCCCGGGAATTGAGCCCGATGGTACAATAATGGCGAATTCCGAACTGGCTTGACCGAAATCGTTCCCACCCGATGAGGCTATTGTAATAATCTTTAAAGGTAGACAGGCCGGTCCGGGGCTGCCCTACCCAGAACGAAGGTTCGATCAATGCAACGATTCCAGCGTCATACATGGCCTGGTAATCGTCGGTAGTGCGCGAGACCATATGCACATGCGGATCAAAAAAACGCATCCCGCTGATGGACGAACGATAGTCGTTCCATTGCAGGTCCTGGTGGGTGACTTCCAAAGCCGGGTCTCCGGCCCCCTCAAAATGCGAAGGATTGAGATGAGGGTTTTGCTGACAACTACGACACATAAGTATTCATTTCATCAAATTCCAGATTTTTCCACCGCAATTTCCCTTCCCGCGCCATTTCCGTCAGGTCCGGGTACTGCTCCAGCAACTCCATGGCAGGCGGGTAGTCCGATTGCAGACAAACCAATGCTGCCGCCTGCCTTTCCTCGGGTTTCCCCGAATCCATCAGGAATTTCAGATCCGCCAGCGTGCTGTCTTTTACAAAGCCGGAAATCAACCGCCAAACCTGTGGCGCAACCTGACGGCCCGCGGCCCGGCGTTCGTGTGCGAAATCCAACAGGATCCGGGCCAGGTCGGCATTCGCCCTTTTTTCGAGGCCATATACCCGGTGAATAGGCTTATCATTAAAAATGACTTTCATGATCAGCTGGTTCCACGCGCCTTCGGGAAAATGCAGGGCCGGATAAGGATTTTGCAACGCGATAGCATCCAATACCAAACCGATATTTGACCTGACGGCATCGGTAGCAAGCCCCAGCCACTGATTGGGATAACCCAGGAGCGGCAATGCCGAATAGAGCGCCACCAGCTCGTTCATTTCTGCTGTATCAAAAAGCGTCCGGATGTGGCGCACATATTCTTCCCGGTCATTCTGATCGAGCAGCGTCAGTAACCAAACCCGGCTTAGCCGCGTCAGCGACCACCCGTTTACTGAAAAGCCTTCCGAAAGGCTGCTTAATCCAGCCGCCGCGGGTTCGGGCGTAAACACCTGCAGTTTTGAAACCTGCCGCGGCACCGCCACAAACGCCGTCATAATTTCCATCGGCCTGCGCTGCGCCAGCGGTTTAAGCCATTGCAGCACCTCTTCCTTTTCATTTGCTGCGATTATTTCCCACAGCGCGGATGCTATTTCATTCATGCCATTTCCTATGATGCATTCATTAAATCTTCAATTTCTTCCCGCTCAATAGGAATCCCGCCCATGAGGTCCAGATTCCCGGTTTCCGTAATCAATATATTGTTCTCCAGCCTAATTCCTAATCCCTCTTCTCTTATATAGATACCCGGTTCGCAGGTAAAAACCATTCCCGGTTCAAACCGGCGGTATTTATTACCCACATCATGAACGTCAAGCCCGAGAAAATGAGAGGTACCATGCGGGAAATATTTCTTATAAGCCGGCCAGTCAGGGTTCTGGTTCCTGATATCCTCCAGGGAAAGCAGGCCCAACCCGACCAGTTCCTTTTCCATCACCTCGTTCACACGGGCATGATACTCATCCCAGATATTCCCGGTAACGAGCATATCTTTTGCCGCCCTGAAAACACGAAGCACTGCATCATATACCTCTGCCTGTCTCTTTGTAAAACGGCCGCTCACCGGTATGGAGCGCGTCAGATCGGCATTATAATTGGCATATTCCGCTGCACAATCCAGGAGCAGGACTTCCCCCTCCTTACAAACCTGATCATTCTGAATATAGTGCAGTACGCAGGCATTTTTTCCGGAAGCAATAATCGGGGAATAAGCAAAACCCCTCGAACCGCTCCTCACATACTCATGAAGCATCTCGGCCTCTATTTCGAACTCGGTCACACCCGGCTTTACAAATTTCAGAAGGCGTTCAAAACCGGCCTGTGTGATGTCGCACGCTTTTTGCATCAGCCGGACCTCTTCCGGATGTTTTACCGCGCGTAGCTGATGCATCAGCGGCGCCAGCCTTTCAAGCTGATGAAGCGGGTAGCGCTCCCTGAAGAAGCGGATAAAACGGTCATCCCGCGTTTGCACCAGCGAATCGTTACGGGTATGCTCATTGGAATTCAGGTAGATACGCTCTGCTTCGAAAACAATATTCCTGAAAACCGTGTCGAACTGGTTGGTCCAGTAAATGGTGGCAATACCGCTCAGTTCGCGTGCTTTTTCTTTGGTTAACTTTTCCCCTTCCCAAACGGCAATATGTTCATTGGTTTCACGCAGGAACAATACCTCCCGCAACTTGGGATCAGGATGCCCGGGGAACAAAACCAGAACAGTTTCTTCCTGGTCGATGCCGGTCAGGTAAAACAGATCGGCATTTTGCCGGAACCCCATGGTACCGTCCGCGTTGGTCGGCATCAAGTCGTTGGCATTCAGTATGGCCAGCGATTTAGGCAGGAGAAGCTGTCCCAGCCGGCGACGGTTGGAAACAAACAAAGAAGAATCAATTGAACTGTAACGCATGAGTATCGCGGCTTTGAATTTTAGATGTCGACCGTTGATGACTTCGCAAAATTACACCTATCTTTCGTATTGTTATCCATTTCACAATGGCGGGATGTTGTGTTGCGAATTGCATTCAAAATTACGATCTTTGGCAGCATCGGCGCTTCAGAGCTCCGGGCGCCATAAAAAAATAGCAGACAGTAAAATATGTATCCGTTGTGAAAATCATCTTTCAGATTTCAATCGTTTAAATATCCACGCGCACCACCTTAACAAAAAGCCATGAACCATAGCGTGCCAGGTTTCAGTTGTGACGTTCACTCCTTATGGCGCTCGCACCTTTAGAATACACATGAAATCATTTTTGCTTCTCTGCCTGACGCTATCCTGCGCCCTTGCGGCCAATGCCTCAGGAAAATATTGGATATACCTGAAGGACAAGGACCTGTCCACCCAGCCGGCGGTTTCGGCCCAGACGCTTAAAAACCGCGAGCTACAGGGCCTGCCTCTTTTCGATGTAACGGACCTCCCGGTTAAAACGGATTATGTTTCTATCCTGGCCAACGAAGCGTCGGTACGGGTTATACAGCGGTCCAAATGGCTGAATGCCGTTTCGGCGGAACTTAACCCGGAAGCACTGAGCAAAGTAAAGGACCTGCCCTTCGTCAAGGAAGTGATCAGGATGGACTCCGATTTTTTCATTGCGCGTGCTTCCCAATCGCCGTCTCCGGCCATGCTCGCACCGGTCATGGAGCAGGTGCAATCGGAAGTTTTTACCGACCAGAAGCTGACCGGGAAAGGCGTAACCATCGGGGTAATCGACGCAGGCTTCTATGGCGCCGACTCTTCAGACCTGCTGACGCATTTGTTCAGCAAGAATAAAATCCTTGATATCAGGGATTACGTAAAGCCCCAGATGAAGGGTGAATCGCTCTATTCCATCGCCGAATCCTATTCGGACATGCATGGAACGGAAGTGCTTTCTGCCATTGCCGGTTTAGACAAACGGGAGCGCACCCAATACGGTATGGCGCTCAATTCGAAATTTTACCTGGCAAGGACCGATCACTCACTGCGCGAATGGCGCGGAGAGGAAGACAACTGGATTGCTGCACTGGAATGGATGGATAGCCTCGGGGTCAGGCTGATCAACACCTCGCTGGGCTACGCCAGGGGTTTTACCGACCCGACAGAGAATTATTCGCCCATTCAAATGGACGGCAAGTCTACCGCCATTACCCAGGCGGCCCAGCTTGCTTCGGAAAAAAAAGGTATTCTGCTGGTGATTTCTGCCGGCAATGAGGGAGAAGACAAATCGTGGCGTATCATTACCGCCCCGGCCGATGCGAAAGGAGTTTTGTCAGTGGGCGCCACTAACCAGCAGCAATGGACGCGTATCGGCTACAGCAGCATGGGCCCGGAGTCGATTGATTACCTGAAGCCCAACGTTTCCTGCTATTCCCTATACGGCACGTCGCTTTCAGCGCCGGTAATAACCGGCTTTGCCGCCTGCCTGATGGAGCAAAACCCCAACCTGAACAATAAGCAACTGATCGAAATTATCGAGAAATCAGCCCACCTGTATCCTTTCGGCAACAACTACATCGGTTACGGAGTCCCGCTGGCTTCCCGGGCGGTAGAACTGGCAAAAAGACCTTACCTGCCCAGCCGGAATATCAGAATTGTAGCAAAAGGGAGAAGCATTGACCTGCCTGTAAATACCACCGAGCGACAGCTGCCTATTTACAGGAAAAAGAACCCGAAGGACGTGATCATCCAGCAAACCACCAGTGTAGTAAACGGGAAGATCAGCCTGAGGCGCCAGACCCACGAAAAATATACGACGGTCGACCTGAAAAACTACGCGGTTGAGATCGCGTGGGAGTAATCACTCCAATTTCTTTAGCAAATCGACGCCGCCCAGGTTTCTCATCTGGCGCTCGATCCATAAAGCTCGTTTCTGGACATAAGGCCCGGGCTTGTCGGCGCGGTACACTTTGGGATTAGGTAATATGGCCGCAATCCTGGCCGCCTGCGCGCGGCTTAAACGGGATGCCGGTACCCGGAAATAGCGTTGGGCTGCCGCTTCTACCCCGAAGGTCAGCCTGCCGGTCTCGGCAACGTTCAGGTATACCTCAAGAATTCGTTCTTTGCTCCACAAAAGTTCAATAAGCACCGTAAACCAAACTTCGAGGCCTTTGCGGAGGTAACTTCTTCCGTGCCAGAGAAATACATTTTTAGCCACTTGCTGTGAAATTGTGCTCGCACCGCGTTTTTTCTTCTTCTTGGCGTCCAGCGCCTTTTGCAGCTGGACAAAATCAAAACCCGAGTGATTGAGAAAATTCTGGTCTTCGGAAGCAATTACCGCAAGCGGCATCTGGCGGGAAATATCTTCAAACGGTACCCATTTCTTTTTGAATGACAGATCCGGCGCTCCGCCGACGGACCGGATTCTTTCGGCGACTATGTAGGGTGTCACCCATACCGGTACAAAGCGAAATACCAGGACTCCCAACAAAGAAAATCCAACAAAGAAAAGTACACCCCGTTTCAGCAGCCTGAAAATCGTTTTTCCCATTCGGTTGTCTATCAAAAACAGCAAAATAATCACGTAAAAGCCGCCCCGGCAAAACGCGTGACGAAAATAGAAACTACCGCCCGATTAGAAAAATAAACCGGCGCCGGCTTTAATTTTGAAACAATTATTTAACTGAGTATCCGCCTTCCGAAAGCAGGATACTAACATAAGACCCCGAACCCCCCAAGCTTTGAGGGTGATTAAAAAAATAACAAAAAAACAATACTGAAGAGCTCCTTGATACGGCACCCAGGGTGCATAATGGTATGAACAAGAGGGTTTTGACATCGGATTTACAGACCCTGTGGGCGAACCTGAAGCGGGACGACAGCCATGCGCTGAAAGTTCTGATGGAAGCTACCTATGCGACCATGTTTGGCTACGGCATGAAGTTTTCCGACCGCAAAGAATTTGTTCAGGATTGCATTCAGGATGTTTTTATTGCCATCTGGCAGCACCGGCATACCCTTGTTGTACCCGACTCTCCGAAAGGATACCTGCTCACTTCGCTTCGGCGTAAGATGATCAATAATGGAGTCAGGGGAACCTGGATTTCGCTGGATGCGCTGCACGAATATGACCTTGAACACGACCTGCCTCTTGAAAAAATTGTATTTGGACATGAAGAGCTCGCCTACCAGATGAGCCTTGTTCAGAAGTTATTGGCAAGCCTCCCGGACCGCCAGCGCGAAGCGGTTTACCTGCGATATTTCCAGAACCTGGACCGGCGGGAGATTGCCTTGATTATGAACATTTCGGAACAATCCGTCTCCAATGTCTTGCAAAAAGCGCTCCACTCGCTCAGGAAATCACTCCCTGTCGGAACAGCTCTGCTCCTTTTCCTTACAGCCTATCCCTTTTAATCTGCCACTACACTAACCCTGATTATCGTAATAATTCGCAATGACCAACCAATTATAAACTATTCTAATTTTTTACAATGAAGAAAAATACGCTTTCAGGAAAACGAATAGCGCTTCTGGTTAAAGCCGGATGCCTTTCGCTGAGCCTGTCTTTTCTTTTTATGCCGGACGCATATGCCCGCCCGGAGCTACCGGCTGCCGGTACCAAAGCTTCGACAGGCAACCAGAATGCAGACCGTAGCATAAAAGGCGTGGTCGTGGATGAGAAGGGCGGCGGACTGCCCGGTGTAAACGTGCTCGTTAAAGGCACACAGAGAGGTGTCATTACCGATGTAAACGGAAATTTCGATTTAAATGTAGAGGAGGGCGCCATACTGGTGTTCAGCTTTGTGGGTTATGTCACGCAGGAGGTAACGATCAACAATCAGACTTCCCTGCAAATTGCGATGGCCCCTAACGAGGAGGCCCTGAGTGAAGTGGTTGTAATTGGTTACGGTACCCGTAAAAAGACTTCCGTAACGTCATCGGTTACCAAACTCGAAAACAAAAACCTTGAGCAGGTTCCGTCAGGTAGGATTGAGAACGTACTTGCCGGACGTCTGGCGGGGGTTAACATATCAAATTCGCGGAGCAGACCCGGTGAGGCACCCAGCATCCGTGTGCGGGGCTGGGGTTCGATCAGCGCCGGAAACAACCCGCTGATCGTTATTGACGGCTTTCCGGGTGGTGACCTCTCAACGCTTAACATGAACGACGTGGAGTCCGTAGAAGTGTTGAAAGATGCTTCTTCAACTGCGATCTACGGTTCTCGTGGCGCCAGCGGGGTTATTCTTGTAACCACTAAAAGAGGTACTTCGGGCAAAACAACGCTCAACGTAAACTCTTATTTCGGTATTTCGAAAGCCATGCTTTTCGACGACTGGCTGACCGGAAAAGAGTGGTATGACTATCTGGTGCGGTACCAAAACCGGGAATTTGTCTGGGCAGGCGGAGATCCGACGCTTCCCATGAATGACGACAACGGTAAAACGCCAAGACCGCTTTCCTACCAGGTAAATTCCAAAACCTACACGCTTCCGCAAACTGTCTGGCAAGACGAAGTAATGCAAACCGCGCCGATCCAGAGCTATAACATCTCGGCATCAGGGGGCAGCGAGAAGTCTAAGTACTACGTATCGGCACTTTACCTGGACGAAGGCGGTACACTCAAGACTTCCTGGTACAAGAAATTCGGTGTACGGGCCAATGTTGATATGAAAATCAACAAGTTTATCAACCTGAGTCTCGAATTGAGCCCAACCTATTCCAAAAGAAGACTGGCCGGCTCAAACATGCTGAACCTCTCCAAATACCCGCCATTTGTGGGAACAGAAAGGTTGAACGGGCGATATCCGCGTACTGCTGATTATATCCCGTCAGGGCACTCCGGACAGGCAAGCCCCTACACCTTCCTTTATGGTACTGAAAGTTTTAACAACTATTTCTCCAATATCGGACGCGCCGCACTTGACATCAATATAGCGAACGGTCTTACCTTTAAGACGTCTATCGGGAACACCATCGGCTTCAGCCAGAACAACAACTGGAGCGGAGGGATTGGCGACAATGGCGTAAATAGTAATGGAAGCCTTGGCGACACCAGGACGATTAATTCAGTGAATGAAAATATCCTGAACTATACAAAAACGTTCAACAACGATCATGATTTCGGTGCTTTGCTGGGTAGTTCTTATCAGCGCACGCTTTTACGCTCGTTGTCCATGGCGGCAGTTGCCAATTCGTTCAACAACGACAAGGTAAAAACGCTTAACAACGCGCTCATCAATGCATCGGCCACAACGGCTTCCAACACCGAATGGGGGCTGATCTCGTACTTTGCGCGGGTGAACTATGGCTACAAAGGCAAATATCTGGTGGAAGCGTCCTTCCGTCGCGACGGTAGCTCCCGCTTCGGTCCTGATAACAAATGGGGTAACTTTCCTTCTGTTTCGGCCGCATGGCGCGTTTCTGAAGAAAGCTTCCTGAAGGATATCCCGGCCATCTCGGAATTAAAACTGAAAGCCAGCTACGGGATCACCGGTAACTTTAACATCGGGGATTTCCAATACCTCGGAACCGTCGCCAACTCTCTGTACTCGCCTGGCAACATCACGGTGAACGGAATCGCGCAAACCAGTATGGCCAACAATCAGCTCTCCTGGGAAAAAACCAAGGGAATCAACCTCGGGTTCGAACTCAGCCTGATTCAGAACCGCATTAACCTGGCTGTCGATTTCTACAGAAACCGTACCAATGACATGCTTTACAATGTCAACACACCGGCCATCACGGGTTTTACCAGCACCATCAGCAACATGGGTGAAATCGAAAACAAAGGGATCGATATTGAGCTGAATACCCGGAATATTGCCAGGGGCGATTTCCGCTGGAACACCGCCTTTAACTTCTCGCACAACAAAAACCAGGTACTGGACCTGGGAGGGGTTGACGAGCGTGTTAATGAATACTGGTCAATGGGCTTCCTGTTGAGAAAAGGCGTTCCGATGTTCTCTTATTACGGTTACAAACTGATCGGGGTATTCCAGAACCAGAATGAAATAGATTCCAAGCCGCATCTGGCAGGTACGAAACCAGGCAACCCGATTGTGCTGGACGCAAATAACGACGGCAAAATCGACCCCGCCGACCGTGTAGTCCTCGGAAGCTTCATGCCGAAATCGCTGCTCGGTATGACCAATGATTTTTCCTACAAAAACTTCGACGTGAGCATTTTTATGCAGGCTTCCCTCGGATCGAAAATGTTTAACGTGGAAAGCCAGTCCTACGAAGGAAACACACTGGGCGCTATGAGAAGATCACGTGTTGAAAACCAATGGTGGTCAGAGGCCGAGCCTGGCGACGGTAAGACGCCGGCACTCGCGCTCAGCCAACTATTCCAGTACAATACCAACACAGACTATTACCTTGAGAACGCTTCTTTCCTGAGTGTGAGGACCGTCAACATCGGGTATACGATGCCGAAAGTTGCTCAGAAACTGAAGATGAGCAACTTCAAAATCTACGCTTCACTCAACAACCTGCTGCTGATCAAATCCAAACTGAACGCGTCCTACAACCCCGAAGGTACCACCTTGGGTGAGGTGTCAGGAATCAACAGTACACCCGGGGTGAATATGGGTTCCGAGCCAATTAACCGTACGTACGTGCTGGGCATCAATTTCGGGTTTTGATCGGGGTTAAAAAATTGATTTAAAAACATGAAAAGAAAAAGTTATATCCATATTGCCGGGGCGCTCGCACTGACCCTCTCGCTCACATCCTGCGAGGATCTGCTGCTCAATCCGATCCCGGAATCTGTTCTTACGACGACCAATGCGTTTTCCAACGCACGCGACATTGAACTGGGGGTGTTTGGGGTCTACAGCAGGCTGCAATCACGTGTTCCGACCGACTTCGAACTAATGGAAGTGCCCTCAGACAATATGTTCGGCGAATACTTTGCCGTTTCGCCGGGAATGGACGCGATCAACACACTTGACGTAACGCCGACCAACCAGAAGATCAACTCCTTCTGGCAGGCTACCTACAATGGTATTTTCCGCGCCAACCTGATCCTGTCGAAAATTGACGTGCCGACCGACTATACGGGCAGCAAGAAAGACAATTACATGGGCGAGCTTAAATTCCTGAGGGCGTACCAGTATTTTGACCTCGTACGTATCTTCGGCGGTGTGCCCAAAGTAACCGAGGTGCTCGGCATCACCGATGCGCAGAACATAGGTCGTGCGAGCGAGCAGGAAATCTATGATTTCATTGTTCAGGATCTGACAGAAGCCATCGACCAGCTTCCGGAAACAACTGTACAGGGGCGTGCCAGCAAAGGCGCCGCCATTGCGCTTCTCGCGAAAGTACAGGTGTACCGCGAAAACTGGGCTGCCGCGCGTACCCTCCTGGAAAGGCTAATCGCTATGAACAAATACGAGCTGCTGCCGAACTACAGGGACCTTTTCCAACTGGCAACCGAGACCAACAAGGAAGCTATTTTCTCACTGGCTTACGTAGGTGGCACCAACGGCCATGCACTCAGCCAGTTGCTGCTGCCTAACGGGGGAGTGAAAGGGTATTCCAACGTGGGTAGCCGCGTAGGACGCCCCACCTGGGATCTGCACAAGGCTTTCGAAAAAGGCGATACGCGTTTCGATCAGACCATTACAGACTACGCCCTTATCTGGACCGCTACCTCCGACGCCGACGCTTTCTGGTGGCCATATTTCAGCAAATGGAGAGTACCTGCCGAAGTATCAACTTCATCAGGAATTGATATCCCCTTGCTGCGCTACGCCGATATGCTCCTTCTTTATTCGGAAGTCCTTTTCAAACTAGGCGAAAAAGACAAGGCACTTGTTGAACTGAACAAAGTACGTGCGCGGGCGTTCAAATCAGCTGACAAAAACTACGTAGCGGCCGACGTAGCAACCGACAAAGCGTTCATGGACAAGCTGCTTCTCGAAAGAAGACTCGAACTCGCTGTCGAGAACAACCGTTGGTTCGACCTCGTTCGGACAGGTCGTTTCGTAGAGGTTCTGCAAACCATTGAAGGCGAATACAATCCTTCAACCGGAAAAGCGGTCCCTGTAGTCAGAAATGCACAGCCTTTCATGAAATACTTCCCGATACCGTGGGAACAAATTCAATTGGCTAATAAAAATGTTTTGACGCAAAACGAAGGTTATTGATTTCAGTAGCCGTAGGGCGGGCCCCTTTCCCGGGTCAGACCCTACGGTTCAACCCGAGACAGCAGGAGTTTCAAACTCCTGCTGTTTTTTTTTGAATATATAGGGTATGCCCGGCAATTTTCACATTCTCCTCAATACAACCCTTAATTAACTATGTCAGAAAAGTACCTGCACTTTACTGCCAGTGATTTCGCCCGGGAAGCATATTTCCGGGAGTGGATTCTCGGGAACAACGCGGAAGCGCGTGATTTCTGGATGAGATGGACCGCCGAAAACCCGAGTAAAAAACAGGAAATACTGCAAGGCATTGCATTGCTTGAAGTGATGCGGTCGCAGGAAGCCACCCTTACACAGAAGGAAATCGATAATGCCATACAAAAAACGATCAGCCAGGTACGCGGGGTGACCGAGTCTCAGGATCCGCATATCACCAGGGGTTGGATCAGGTGGATCCGGTATGCAGCCGCCCTGGCAATTCTCCTCTTAAGCTGGTGGGCGACCGAAAAATTTGCAGAAAAACGACCCGTTGAACCGCAGACCGCCGATGCCGGCAACAGCAATTGGTTCAAGGTGGAAAACCGGCAAGCCAACCTCAAAAATGCAGTTCTTCCCGACGGAAGCAAAGTAGTGCTCGACCCGGGCGCTTCTGTATTTTTCCGCTACGCCGAAAAAGGGGAAAGGATGGTTAGGCTATCAGGAAGCGCCTTTTTCGATGTGGTGAAAAACCCCGCACAACCCTTCCGCGTTTCAACGGGGGAGCTATTGACGACCGTTCTGGGTACCAGCTTTAAAATAAGCACGGAAGCCGCCACCCGGAAAACAAAAGTGCGCGTTATGACGGGACGCGTGGAGGTTTCTACCGTTGCTCAGCAAAACAAGGACAATACGGTGCTGTACCCCAACCAGCAGGTAACCTATTCAAAAGAAGACAACCTGCTCACAAAATCACTTGTTGAACAGCCGGTGGAAGTCCGGCAGCCGAAGAAAAGCGAGTATGTCTACGAAAACGTGCCTATCGGCGTCATTTTTGAAGAACTGGAACAGGCCTACGGCGTCACCATCGTCTATGATAAAAAACAACTCGCTAACTGCGAGATCAATGCCTCTTTTGGCGCCGAATCCTTTTGGGATAAGCTTAGGCTCATTTGTCGCCCGGTAAGAGCCACTATCGAAGAAAAAGACGGGATCATTATTGTCTCGAGCCCGGGTTGTAATTTTTAATACCCATCGGGCATATTCCTGCCCGGTACCGAAGTATGTCAACGCAATGTTGAAAAATGTCCGGCCGTGCGGCCACACTGCCGGACGATCATCCTCCCCTTTTCGGGAATCGATCCTTTCGGATGGACAGGATGGTTTTTGCCTGTTAAGTCGAACAACCAAAAACTAACAATGATAATGAAAAAACGGGAATTCCCTCGAAAGAACCTGAGTCTCTTTATGAAAATTGGACTTTTTCCACTTTTTTTAGCCGTTATCCTTATCGGCGTCGTAAAGGCTGAATCCCTGTCAGGTCAGAACCTATTGTCACAGCGTATCACCATTAACCAGGAGAACAGTGATTTGGGAGAAATCCTGAGGGCCATCGAAAAGCAATCCGGAGTCAGGTTCGTTTACAGCCCGCAGGTTATCCCCGTCCGCCATATCATGTCCATCACGATGAAGCATGCCACCTTGTCCGAAGTACTCGACAAGCTCCTGAAGCCTGTTGAGGTAACCTACGAGGTTTCTGGCGGTCACATTGTGCTTGATAAAATAGCCAGGCCCGCTGAAGATCCGGATCCCGGCCAGGCCGTTCCTTTGCCTGAAAGAGTAATAAAAGGAACAGTCAAAGACGAAAAAGGCGAGCCGCTGCCGGGGGTAAACATCATGCTGAAAGGTACACAGCGCGGCGCCGTCTCCGACGTCAGCGGGAATTTTGAGCTGGAAATACCTGACAGCGGCGGCAACCTGGTGTTTTCGTTCGTGGGCTACCTGAACCAGGAGCTGGCGATCGGCAACCAGGCTCAGCTGGATATCAGAATGGAGGTAGATCAAAAAGCCCTTGAAGAGGTAGTCGTGATCGGTTACGGCACCCAGAAGAAGGTAAACCTCACGGGCTCGGTAGATGTCATCAGCGGTGACCGCCTGGCAAACCGCCCGGCAAACAACGTCGCCGACCTGATAAAAGGAGCTTCCCCCAACCTCAATATCACCATGGGCATGCGCGGCGGCGAACCCGGCGCTACCGCTACCTGGAATATACGGGGCGCCGGGTCACTGCACGGCAGCGGCTCACCCCTGGTTTTGGTAGACGGTGTTGAGATGAACATCAACAACGTAGATCCGGAATCAATTGAAAGTATTTCGGTCCTGAAAGACGCATCTGCATCGGCTATCTACGGTTCAAGAGCGCCCTTCGGCGTAATATTGATCACTACAAAAAAGGGCGCCCGCGGCGATAAGGTCAACATTCAATATACAACCAACCTCGCACTTTCCTCACCCGTACGGGTACCGAGCCAGGTCAACTCGCTTACCTGGGCAACCGCCTTCAACCAGGCCAATGCCAATGCGGGCCTAGCACCGGTGTATGGCGACGCCCAGATGGACCGGATCAGAGGCTACCTGGACGGATCATATAAAACCGAATACGACCCCAATAACCCGCCCAATACCATCTGGGCCGGCCGCCAGCAAGGAAACGCCAACAACAACTGGCCGCAACTGCTCATGAAAGATTTTGCTTTTAACCAGAAGCACAATATCAATGTGTCGGGCGGTAACGACAAAACCCAATACTACGTTTCCGGCGGTTTCATTGACCAGGATGGCGTGTACGCATACGGTTACGACTACTACAAACGGTACAATTTCCTGACGAATTTTAATACGACGATTACCAAGTGGTTAAAATTCAACTCCAGCGTCAAGTACGCTACCGGGAAAACCGACTACCCCGTGGGGCAAACTACGGTTACCCGCGACAATTTTTTCGTCGCTGCCCTGCAGTTTGCGCCGGTGATGCCCTTGTACAACGTTAATGGCACCATTCAGCACCCGATCGTACGCTGGTCGCAAGGTACCGGGAGAGACAAAACCGAGGTAAACGATTTTTTCATCACGCTCGGCTCCGAGATTGAGCCTGTAAAAGGCTGGAAAACAAACCTGACCTACAATTACAACGGCATCGGCAGCAGCAATACCGCAAATCCGAAACCGGTGTGGGTGGAGGTCGGAACGGGCGCACAGGGCAACATCGGCAAGCCATCGACCGGTTACAATACCTCATTCAGCAAAAACACCTACCGGCTGATCAATGCCGTTACTTCGTATGAAAAAATCGTAGGCGGCCATTATTTCAAGCCTATGGTCGGGTTTGAACAGGAAGAACGGTACTTTTCGGGGGTGTCTGCTACCGGCGTCAACCTGATTACGGAAGAAGTTCCGTCACTCCGGACGTCGCTGGGAGAAAAAACAGTCAACGACGAAATATACCACTGGGCTACCCGCGGTGTTTTCGGCCGTCTTAACTATAACTATCGCGAAAAGTATCTCCTCGAATTCAGCGCGCGTTACAACGGTTCTTCCCGGTTTGCGAAAGAATCCAGGTGGGGCTTCTTTCCTTCCGCATCAGCCGGATATAATATTTCCCAGGAAGATTTCTGGCAGCCCCTGGAGCGCTACGTAAAAATGCTCAAGCTGAGGGCTTCCTATGGTGCTCTCGGTAACCAGAACGTAAACAACTACCTGTATTTATCGACGATCCCGGTCTACAACGAACTTTCGTGGATCATTGACCAGGAACGCCCGGCCTACGCGACCGCCCCGGCACTAATCAGCGACAACCTCACCTGGGAAACCATTACGACCCTGAACCTGGGTTTTGACGCAGGATTTCTCAACAACCGGCTCACACTTTCATTTGACTGGTTCCGGAGAAAGACGACCAACATGCTCGGACCATCCGTGACGCTGCCCTATCAGCTCGGCGCCGCTACTCCGCAAACCAATAATGCCGAGCTGCTCACCAAAGGCTTTGAACTGCTCGTCGGTTGGGAAGACCGGCTGTCATCTTCCTTTTCTTACGATGTCAAAATCGGCCTGGGAGATAATACGTCGACAATCCTGAAATACAAAAACGATAAAGGATTGATTGACACCTGGTATGCAGGCAAAAAATATGGTGAGATCTGGGGGTATGAAACCGGCGGCCTCATCCAGACTGAAGGCGAACCCATGGCCGACCAGTCGCGCTTTCACCCGAAATGGGGGCCGGGAGATATGAAATATATAGACCTGGACGGCGACAATAAAATCACCGACGGTACCCGCACACTGGACGACCACGGTGACCTCAAAGTGGTAGGCAACTATATGCCCCGTTACAACATTGGGGTCAATGCGGGATTGAGGTGGAAAAACCTTGATTTCAGTATGTTCTGGCAGGGGATCGGTCGTCGCGATTACTCTCCCGACAACAATTCGATGCTGTTCTGGGGCCTGACCGGCGCCTGGGGTAGCTCAGCCGTGTTCGAAGATTCGGAGTCGCTCAATTACTGGCGGCCTGCGGGCGAAACCAACCTTCTCGGGCCCAATACCGATGCCTACTTCGCCAAGCCCTACTTTACCGCAGAAACGCTCAAAAACAGGCAGGTGCAATCGAAATATATCATGAATGCTGCCTATTTACGGCTCAAAAACCTCCAGATCGGTTATTCGGTCCCGGCCAACCTGCTCAAAAAACTGCTGATACAGCAGACAAGGGTATACCTGTCGGGTGAAAACCTGCTGTTAATTTCCGGTATGCCGAAAGTATTCGATCCGGAAACTGCTTTTGCTTCAGACCCCAAATACGGCGGCTACTCCAGCAGCGGGGTAATTTACCCGCTCTTCCGTTCATTGTCTGTCGGCCTTAACCTTACTTTTTAGAACGAAGCACTCATGAAAACGATATATAAACTCCTGCTTTTACTACCGCTCTGTACTTTGCTGGCCTGCAATGACGATTTCCTGCAGCGCCCGCCGCTGGACGAGGTGACGTCGCTGCATTATTTCAAAACACCGAACGATCTGAAAGCCTACGTCAACCAGTTTTACACCAATGCGAATTTCCCGAAATTCAATGATCACGGAAACGATTTCAACAGCGACAACCAGGTAGCGCTCGACCCGGATACCAGGCTCCAGGGAACCCGCACCATTGTGACGTCGGGTACTATCGCTTTCGGGGCTGTCCGGAGCATCAACTATTTTTTCGACCACTATAAAGCCGTTCAGCAGAATTATGCCCTCGACGATTACAAACAATACCTCGGCGAAGCCCACTTTTTCAAAGCGCTTATTTACTTCGACCTTGTAAAAACCTATGGCGATATCCAGTGGCTCTCCACGGAGTTGGGAACCAGCTCACCGGAATTGTACAACCCGCGGGATCCCCGGGAAGTGGTTGCCGACAAAATCCTCGCTTCGCTTGATACCGCCGCCATGTATCTTACGGCGGACAAAACCCGGGGCTCCGGCCGCATCAATAAATGGATGGCCCTGCTGGTGCAAAGCAGGGTGGCGCTATTCGAAGGAACCTGGCAAAAATACCACGCCGGAACTCCTTTCGCCGCCGCAAATCCCCAGCCTGAGAAATATTTCAACATCGCGGCAAAGGCTGCTTCCGACATCATGGCATCCGGCCTCTACAATATTTACACTACCGGGAAGCCCGAAAGCGATTACAAAGACCTTTTCAAATTGAGGACATACGCCAATAATCCGGAAGTAATGTTCTGGCGCGAATACAACAATGACCTTTCCAGGGGTGAGTCTTCGTTTACCAATACCCGGAACTACTACATGATCGCGCCTTATGGGAAAACCATCACCAAATCACTTGCAGACAGCTATTTATGTGCCGATGGCAAGCCCGTTTCGGTAAGCCCGCTTTTTAAGGGTTACCAGGACCTGGAAGCGGAAAAATCCAATCGTGACCCGCGGTTCTCGCAGACCATTGCGACACCCGCAGAGCTATGGACCCTGCAGCCAACCGGCCAGACGCAGCTGTACCGCGATCTGTACGCCATGCTCAACACTTCGGCAAGAGACAATGCGCCAAGCGGTTATGTAATACTGAAAGGTTACAATCCCGACCTGAAATACCACGTTTCACAATATGAAGAAACTCCGTCCATCTTGTTCCGATATGCCGAAGTTTTGCTAAATTATGCCGAAGCCAAGGCAGAATTAGGACAGCTTACGCAAGCCGATATTGACATGTCCGTCAAAAAACTGCGTGACCGCGCCGGCATGCCGAACCTGGTACTCTCCGGTATTACGAAAGACCCTAACTGGGATTTCCCGGCGCTCCCGGACTATATCAATGAAATACGCCGGGAGCGCCGCGTAGAGTTGTCGCTGGAAGGCTTCCGTTGGGACGACATCGCGCGATGGGCTGCCGCCGATGAACTCATCGTCGGAAAAAGGCCCAGGGGATTCAAAGCGGCGCAAGTAAAAATAAACCCGTTCCCAGTAGATGCCAACGGCTTTCTGGATCCTTATAAAAATGCCATGCCGGATGGATACGGGTTCAAGCCCGGGCGTGATTACCTGAATTCGATACCGGTGTCGGAGCTGGTCCTTAATCCCAGCTTAAAACAAAATCCGGGGTGGGAATAAGACCGTTTTTCAGAGCAGTTGAACCATGTACATAAAATTGCTTTTGTGGTTGACAGGATGCTTGCTGGCAATGGGCTTTTTGCCCATTGCTTCAGAGAAAAGCTATGATCTTTTGTCCTACAAGGATTCCGCTGGCAAAAACCACCGGATAAAAAGCAAAAAAGAATGGCTGGCCCGTCGCAAGCAGATACTGGAGAACCTTCAGCTGGGCATGGGAAGCCTCCCTGTGTCAAAGCGGAACGAACCGGTTGAAGCTGTATTCCGGGATAGCCTGGTAACGGACCGGTATACCCGCTATACATTGCAGCTCGCGGTAGCGGAAAATGAAAATGTTCCTGCCTACTACTACGTTCCCAAAGCGGCAGAAAAGCCTTTCGCTGCAATGCTTGCGCTCCACCCGACCGGCGAATTGGGGAAGGACATTACCGACGGGAAGAGCCCCAGGGCCAACCGCGCCTACGCCAAAGAACTGGCTGAGCGCGGATACGCGGTGCTGGCTCCCGATTTCCCGGGGTACGGCGCGCTCCGGGACTATGATTTCGCGTCCGACCGCTACGAGTCGGGAGCTGTAAAAGGTGTTTTCAACCACATCCGGTGCGTTGACTTCCTGCAAAGCCGGAGCGAAATCAACCCCGATGCCATCGGCGTGATCGGTCATTCCCTGGGCGGCTACAATGCGATTTTTCTGGGTGCGTTTGACACCCGTTTAAAAATCGTGGTCGCCAGTTCCGGCTGGACGCTATTCGACTTCTATAAGCCCTGGTCGGAAGAGGCAGTAAAAAGGCATGGCGGGCGCCTGGGTCCCTGGGCACAGGAAGTAAACATGCCGCCTCTTCGTCATCGCTATCACCTCGACGGCAGTCTGTTTCCATTTGATTTCCATGAGGCCGTTGCCGCCATTGCTCCCAGAACTTTTTTCTCCAATTCACCGCTTGAAGATTATTTTTCAGCCGAGGGGGTAAAAACAGGGATGAAACCCATTCAGGAAGTATACAGGCTTATGGGCGCTGTCAACAACGTACACGCCGAATATCCGTCGGGCGGGCATGATTTCCCGACCGCACAAAGAAAGGCGGCATATCATCTGATAGATACCCGGCTCAACCATCAACCCCTCGATCACATGATCGAATAACCCATCACAATTAATCGAAAGCATCATGCAAAATCAGGATTTCAGCAGAAGAAAATTCATCAAAGCAGCAGCCATTACCACCGCCGCCGCAGGACTGGGTGTCACTCCGGGAATGTCTGGCGCAAAGGAGACGCTTGCCGTTTTGGGTGGAAGCGCAGTCAGACAGGGGCGAATCGGACCGTCCTGGCCGTACATCGATGATAAAGTCATTGAATCCGTATTAAAAACGGTAAAAAGCGGGGTATGGAGCCGTATCCAGTCCGCTACGGGTACCGTTCCCACCTTTGAACAACATTTTGCCAAGCTCGTAGGCGCGCCTTACTGTGTCGGAACCGGATCAGGCACCCAGGCCCTGAGCACCTGCGTGGAAGCCATGAACCTAGGGCCGGGTGATGAAGTCATAACCTCTCCCTACACCGACTTCGGAACAATTTCTGCCATTCTGACCAGCCGTGCGCTTCCCGTTTTGGTAGACGTCGACCCGTTGTCCTTCCAGCTTGACCCCGGCGAAGTAGAGAAGCATATCAACGCCAACACCCGCGCCATTATGCCGGTGCACATCATGGGGCTGCCCGCCAACATGGAAAGAATTATGGCGATTGCCAAAAAACATAACCTCAAGGTAATTGAAGATGCCTGCCAGGCGCCATTTTCCAGGTACCAGGGAAAAGCCGTGGGCCTCATCGGCGATCTCGGCACCTTCAGCTTCCAGGCCAGCAAGGCCATTGCCTGCGGCGAAGGAGGAGCAGTAGTAGGCAGCGACGAAAAATTAATGAACGAGTGTTTCACGGTACAGAACCGCGGGGCCTCCAAACAAGGCAAGAACGAACGTATCGGCCCGAAGTACCGCATGAATGAATTCGAAGGGGCGGTGCTGCTCGGCCAGCTTGACGGTGCAAAAGAACGTTTCGAAATCAGGAATGCGAACGCCAACTACCTGGCGTCGAAACTCAAAGATTTCCCGGGGTTAAAACCGCAAAAACAATACGAAGGCACCGAAAGCGGCGCCTACTATAACTTCGCCATGTCGTATGACAAAGAGTTTTTCAACGGGGCCGACCGGGCGAAGTTTTTAAAAGCGATTAACGCAGAAGGAGTACCGTTTACTTCCTACATCAAAAACGGCCTTCATCGCGAGCCCTGGGTTGACAACATCATCCGGTTGAAGGCCTATACGAAGTTCTTTTCCCCGCAGAGACTGAAAAGCTACAAAGAGGGTATGCAGTTGAAAAACACTGACCTGATTACCGATCAGACCATGGTAGTAATGTGGGGCTCGGGAACTTTACTGGCCGAAAGAAGCGAGCTGGATAAAATTGTGGATGCCATTCACAAAGTGCACGAAAACCGGGACAAGCTCAAAACCATTTGAGCTACCCCGGAATAAAATACCGGACTGCGGCCCGAACCTGCGGGCCGCAGCCGCAAAACAGCCTTAACCTGACCCAAACCATGAAAAAAACTGCTTTTATTGTCTGTCTGGCACTTTTCTGCGTAACACATGTGTTTGCTGAAAAACAAATAAAAGTATCTACGATAGGTGCTGCGATCCCCGGTTATTCCAACCGGACCGACATGGAAAACATCGTGAAGGAAATTATCGGCTTTTGGGATCAGCAAATCAAGCAGGTATTACCCGACCAGCCTGACCTTATTTTGCTCCCCGAGTTTTTTGACATGCCAAGCGGGTTTTCCACCCGGGTCCAGGAAGAGTTTATTAAAATAAGAGGCAGTAAAATACAGGATTTCATTGCCGCAACGGCCACCCAAAACAAATGTTACATCGCTTTCGGGACTTTGCTCACCGACGAAGCAGGCAACCTGAGAAATGCTGCGGTATTGGTGGACAGGAAAGGCAAGCAGGCAGGAATCTATTACAAAAACTTCCCGACCATAGGCGAAATCGAAAGCGGCATTGTGTCCGGAACTGAAAGCCCCGTTTTCGAATGCGATTTCGGCAGGGTGGGGATGGCGATCTGCTTTGACCTGAATTTCGAAGAGCTACGCGACAGCTTCGCAGAAAAAAAACCTGACGTGCTCCTGTTTATGTCCATGTACCATGGCGGGCACATGCAGAAGAACTGGGCTTATGCCTGCCGCTCCTATTTTGTGGGAGCGATCAGCGGCCGCGGGACACCTTCTGAAGTGCGCGACCCGCTGGGTGAAGTCGTAGCGAGCACCAGCAACTACAACAACTACGCCACTGCTACCATTAACCTCAACTCAAGGCTTGTGCACCTGGGCTACAATTTTGAAAAGCTTAGCTTACTGAAAGCGCGCTACGGCTCGAATGTGCACATCAAAGACCCCGGGTGCCTGGGCCCTGTTCTGGTCACCGGTCTCGACGAGAAAATACCCATTGACCGGATGCTGAAAGAATTTGAAATTGAAAATATGCATGACTACTACAACCGTTCGCGGGCGGTGAGAGCGAAGCAATTGAAAATTCAATAATAAAAGGCAATTCAGCTCAGTCAAAAGAGTATTCGTTCTTCAAAAACGGATATTCCTTAGCACAAGCAACCTGCTAAATGAACGATCTACCGGACAAGCTTTCGCGGCGGACTTTCGCCACCGGACTACTTTCAACAGCCGTCCTAACCGCATTTGGGAAAAACGAACAAAAAGCGGGATTCGATCTCATGAAAGAAGTTCGCAAGTTCAGAAAACTGGACGCCTACGCAACTTCTGTTTTTACCCGGGAAAGCATAGAGCAGCACCTCGATTTCGCCGACCGGTACGGCATTTCGAAATTGTTTGTAGCCAATCCCATGACACAGATTGAGCTCACTCCCGCCCAGTTCCGCGAGCACAACAACAAAGTGATACAAGCGGTAAAAGCACATCCTGAAAAGCTGAGGGGACATTTCACCGTGAACCCTCGTTTCAAAAAAGAATCTCTCGACGAGGTCGACCGTTGCCTGGACGCCGGGCTGGTCGGAACCCGTCTCTACCAGCAGGTAAAAATCAATGACCCGATATATGCCCCTGTAATCGAAAAGCTTGCATCGCGCAATATCCTTATTTTCATGCATGGTGAATGCCAGATGGGTGTGGGTGGCTATAAAATGAAGTACGACGCCAGGAAAGTCCCCACCATTTCAACCCCTGGAGATTTTGCCGAAGTCGCTGCCAGGTACCCCGAAGCGATGTTCCAGTTTGCACACATGGGCGGCGGAAGCGATTGGGAATGTATGTGCAGGACCTTCGAACCTTATCCCAATATTTTTATCGATACGGGCGGCAGCAACAACGAAGAAAATATGATAGATTTTGCCCTGCAGCACCTGGGGGAAGATCGCTTGTTTTTTGGGTCCGACGCAAGTTTTTATCAGAGCATCGGGAAAATTTTTGCCTCCCGGCTTACCGATTCACAGAAGGAAAAACTGTTCTTCTCCAACTATCAGAAAGTATTAAAAAAAGGAGGTTTCCATGTGGATTGACATCAATGCCTATATCGGCCACTGGCCCTACAAACAACTGCACGACAGTACACTCACAGGATTGATCGCCCGGATGGACCGGTTCGGAATCGACAAAGCCGTGGTAGCCCATCTTGACGGAGTGCATTTCAAAAATTCACAGTCCGCCAATGAAGCGCTTTTTGCACAGCTCAAATCGGAAAAAAGCCTGCAAAAACGCATTATCCCTTTCGCTGTCATTAACCCGGCCTATCCCGGTTGGGAGGCAGATCTCAAAAAATGCATTTCGAATGGGATCGCCGGCGTCCGGTTGTACCCCCAATACCACGACTACCTCCCGGAGGACCCTGCCTGCGTAGCGCTTGTCAGAAAATGCCGGGATGCCAACCTGGTGGTCGGCCTTACTACCCGGATGGTGGACAGCCGGCAACGCTCCTGGCTCGACCTGCCGAACGTAGCAGGGACCGAGATCGGCGAATGGAGCCTCCGTCAGTTCATGCCGCTTGTACGGGAAGTACCCGGGGCCACTTACTTCTTTCTGAACGTTGCAAACGGCCTTGCGGTAGCAAAGGAAGATGCCGCTTTGCTGAAAAGTGATAAAATTATATTTGATACATCGGGCCGGTCGCTGGGATTCATGCCTGACCTGGTCCAACAATATGGCGCCGGGAAATTTGCCTTCGGTTCACATTCTCCCCTGCTGGACTACGTAACCGGCATGCTCCGGATTGAGTCTTTACGTGATTCGGAAGCCACCCGGGCCCAAAAAGATCAAATGCGTTCCGGAAATGCCATACGGCTCCTGGGTACGCATATACGTTAAAAAAATAAAGCGCTTTTCAAAATTCAATAGCATTCTGACATGGCAAAAATAAACCGGAGAGATTTCTGCACTGCGGCAATCGGCTCTGCCTTCGTAGCCGGTGCAGGCCGGCTCAGTGCCTCACCCCTGCCCGCAACGCCGGACAACGAAGCCCAAAAGGCGCCTTTTATCATCGACACCAACGTAAGCCTGGGTCAATGGCCCTTCCGGCATTTAAAGTACCAGGGCGCCGGAGCGCTCGGCGATAAGCTAAAAAAACACCGGATCAAACAGGCATGGGCCGGAAGTTTCGACGCGTTGTTTCACAAGAACATTGACGCCGTCAACGCCGCCCTGACAAAAGAATGCGCCGCCTATGGACGCAACTTTTTCCTCCCGTTCGGGACTATCAACCTGGCCTGGCCGGATTGGGAGGAAGACTTGAGAAGGTGCCATGAGGTATACAAAATGAAAGGCATCAGGATTTACCCATCCTACCAGACCTTTGACCTCACTCACCCGGATTTCGGCAAGTTTTTTGAGCAGGTAGCAAAGAGAAAACTCGTGCTCCAGATTGTAGGTGATATGGATGATTCCAGGAACCACCACCCGATCGTGCTGGCACGTGATTTCAGCTACGCCCCTTTAACCGAACTGGTCGCAAAGACACCGGAAGCCAGAGTTCAGTTGCTGTACTGGAACCACCGCGTCAGCGCGAAACAGATGGACCTCTTCGTCGGAACTCCGAATATTGTTTTTGATACTGCCCGGATCGAAACCGCAGGGGGTATCGATGCCATGCTCGACGGTAACCAGCATCACAAAGACCGCGTCTTTACTTTTGGCGGGATAGAGCGTACCCTGAGCGAGATTCCGTGGGGTAGAAATTCAAAACCGGTACCCGCCGAACGCATTCTTTTCGGATCTCATGCCCCTTACTTCCCGGTAGAAGCCAGTCTTTTCAAGCTGTTTGAATCGGATCTGACACTGGAACAATCCAAATCCATTATGGAGGGCAATGCGGCCGGGCTTCTTCAGGGATGAGCTGCCTTTTTTGTGAGCCGTAAAACACCGCCCACACCTCATCGCTCACCCCTCAAACCTTAAAAAAATGAAAAATATTTTTGTACTCGATCCCAAACTGTATGGGCTTCCTTCACGGGAGGAAATGATTGGTTTCCGAATCTGGGACAGCCACTATCACGGCTTCTTTGCCACGCCGGTTCCTATCAAACAGCATGAAGCCATGCTGCACTATGTGGAGCGAATGGGTGTTGAAAGAATAATCTCGGTAGATATCGGCGGGACGCTTGCCGATCCGCTGACGGTCATGGCACATGATCCCGCACAGCTCGAAATCCTGAAAAAATACCAGTCACGTGTGTCGGGCATTATCCCCATCGATCCGGGCTTTCCCGAAGAAAGCGTGAAGAAGATGGACAAATGGATCAAAGACGGTCCCTGCATTGGCATCAAATACGTGGGCGGGAACAAACTGGGCGTTGTCTGTAGCGAACCGCAAAACGACCTTATCATCAGCCATGCCAAAAAACTGAACGCCGTTATCTATATCCATACCTGGATCAAGGTGGGAGGCGATCCGCGGCGCCCGGGCGGCGCGAACCTTCCGGGTGAATCAGCGCCGTGGCATGTAGTCGAACTGGCGAAACGCTTCCCGGATGTAAAGCTGATCTGCGGCCACGCAGGCGGCGACTGGGAACTCGCGGTCCGTACAGTAAGGCCTTATGAAAACATCATGTTCGAATTCAGCGGTGCCGATCCGCATTCAGGTTCGGTAGACCTGGCAGTAAATGAATTGGGCGCCGACCGGATCGTATGGGGCGGACATGGCCCTTCAAGATCCTTTTCTACTGAATTCTCGAAAGTGCTGGATGCCAGCATCAGCCACGAAGACCGGATGAAAATTTTCGGGCGCAATTACCGGAAACTGTGCAAAGCCATGTTTGACCAAAAAGGCTGGTCCTTAAAAATATGAAGGCATCGTCCGCCCCGTCCCTCAGGCTGTTCATCTGCAGCATGCTCCTGGCAGCCTGTCTTTTGCCCGCTTTTTCTCCGGCTGCGTACGGACAGGAACCCATTGCAATAACCACTTTGCCCGGACTTCAGTTTGACAAGGTACAGGTAGCTGTCAAGCCTGGCGCACGCATAACGCTTACCTTCACCAACCAGGATGATATGAGCCATAACCTGGTGATTACCAAACCCGGCAAACGGACCGCCGTAGTGGAGGCGGCGATGGCCCTGGCGGAAAAGGGGCCGGAGATGCAATACATACCGCGCTCGGACGATGTGCTGTGGCATGTCCCGGTAACGTCACCCGGTGAAAAAAAGAGCATTACGTTCAATGCACCGACCCTCACCGGCGCCTATCCTTTTGTATGTACCTACCCCGGGCACGGGTTTGTGATGTACGGCGTCATACACGTTTCTGCCGATCTGAGCATGCCACCCGCGGCAAAAGATCCCGATGTGCCCGAGTCTCGTAAAAGCAGTGAGCAGGCGCATACACATCACCAGCAGGCGCCTCAACATCCGTTTGAGCAGACTCCACCCTTTCTTTACCGAGCGTTCATGGAAGAGTCCGGGCTTGCCAGTATAGCGGTTCGTTTACCGGGGGAGCTGGCCTTCTGCTGGGACGCTGAAGCCTGCAAGCTCCGATACGCCTGGTCCGGGGAATTCCTGGACATGAAGGATTTTTGGCATGGGCACAAAAACGCGTACGCTAAGGTGCTCGGAACCATATTTTACCGTGACAAAGCCACCCATCCCCTTCGTTTGGGAAACCGGGAAGTAGAGCCGACGGTAAAATTTAAAGGATACCGGCTTGTTCGCCAATACCCCGAATTCCACTACCAGGTAAACGGCACCGACGTCTACGAGCTTATCCGCGAGAAACCGGACGGTTCGGGCCTGGAACGCAGCATCAGGATACCGGACGGTATAGAACCGGTCTGGTTCATTTCCGGTGAAAATGACGGCGTGAATTACAAATTTTCTGCCGGTACCAAAGAACCCGACGGCAGCCTAAAGCTCAGTCCCACACAAGCAAAGGAGTTTACCATTACAATGACACGTTAGGTGTGAGATGTGAGGTATGAGATATGAGGTAAATCCCCTCACCCCCTCAAACCTCACCCCTCATACCTCATACCTACAACCAGATGAAATCAGCTTTTCTTTCGGGACTTTTCCTCTTGTTTGGCGGATGGTCTGCCGCGCAGGAAACTGCCCAAACTTCATACCGTGTAGAAAACATCGAAATGCCGGCCGGGCTTGACGCGGAAACGGGCGGAATGGCTTTTTTCCCGAATGGCCGGTTGGCGGCCTGTTTTACGCGGGGAGAGGTAATGGTATATGACTTCCCGTCAAAACAGTGGTCGGTTTTTGCCTCGGGCTTGCACGAGCCATTGGGGTTACTGGTTGAAAGCCCCTCTCAAATTGTCGTTCTCCAACGCCCGGAGCTTACCCGGATCAGCGATACCGACGGCGACGGGAAAGCAGACCATTACGAGACCATCACCGACGACTTCGGGCTTTCCGGCAACTACCACGAATTCAATTACGGGCCGGTCAGGGACAAAGCCGGTAACCTGTACATCGCCTTAAACACGGCTTCATCCGGAGCGGGCTATCGCAAAAACCCACGTGGTCCCGTCAACCTGGCAGGCAGGGACAGCACTACCGGGCGCAAGCAAATGTACAGCATCGTACCCTACCGCGGTTGGGTACTCCAGGTAAAGCCCAATGGAAAAACCGTACCTTTCGCGTCGGGCTTTCGTTCGCCCAACGGCATTGGCTTCGACACCAAAGGCAATCTTTTTGTAGCGGATAACCAAAGCGACTGGGTAGAGACCAGCAAGCTTTTCCATGTGGAAAAAGGCAAATTTTACGGTCATCCGGCGAGCCTGATCTGGGGGGATGACTGGGACGGCAGGAATCCCTTCCGGATGCCGGTTAAAGAGTTAAATAAAATGCGCACAGAGGCTGCCGTTTTCTTCCCGCATGGCATAATGGCCAACTCTCCCTCCGAGCCGGTAGGTATTCCCGCCGGGACGCAGTTTCCCCAGTTTGAAGGCCAGCTGTTGGTCGGAGAGATGAACCACGACCGGATCATGCGCGTCATGCTGGAAAAAGTTGACGGCATTTTCCAGGGCGCCTGCGTGCCCTTCCTGGACGGAAACGGCCTCAGGATGGGGAACAACAGGATGGTATTCGCCCCGGACGGAAGTCTCCTTACCGGGCAGATTACACACGGGTGGGCAGGTTCAAAGGGAATTCAGCGCATCAGCGCGGGTGAAAAGCCCGCGCTCGACATACAGAATATGCAGGTCATCAACGGAGGGTTTCGCCTTACGTTTACGCAAACACTCGACAAAAAGGCCGCCACCGAGCTGTCCGGATATCATATCAGGCACTATGCCTACCAATACCAGAAGAAACCCATTTCCGAGCCGATCGACCAATCCAACCAATCGGATATCCGGGACGTAAAACCTGCGCGGGTAACACTTTCGGCCGACAAAAAATCGGTCACCGTCTTACTCCCGGAATTAAAGAAAGGTTATGTTTACGAATTTAAGCTGGAGAACATTAAGAGCGAAAGCGGTACACCACTGGTCAACCGGCTGATCTGCTACTCGCTTAACCGCCTCCCGGTAAAGAAAAACTAGCCAAAACCGCTTACACTTACCTCAATTTCAACACTTTCCACGGATAAAGTTTTGTATTTACCGGTTGTCCTTTAATTTTAAGGAACTATCAGTGCTATACATACTACATCCGATGAACGAAGACTTTCTAGCCTATTTGTGGCAACATCAGTATTTTGACCGTATTGCTTTACAGACGGTTTCCGGCAGTAGCCTGACGCCGCTACGGCCAGGGCACCGAAACTCAGATGCCGGCCCCGACTTCCTTGAAGCCAGGATTGAGATAGACGGCATACTCTGGGCCGGAACTGTTGAAATACACGTCCGGACTTCTGATTGGAATCTCCACAAGCATCACAACGACCGGTCATACGGGAGCGTGATCCTCCATGTGGTATGGGAAAATGACCTGGCCCCGGACCATTACCCCAACAACCATGTCCCGGTTCTTTCTTTAAAAGATCGGGTTAGCCCCGATATGCTCGCGCTCTACACCACCATGCTGCAAAATCTGCAGGACATTCCCTGCGAAAGCCAGTTTGAAGGGGTATCAATGCTGCAAAAATATAACATGATCGACAAGACGCTCATTGCCAGGCTGCAACGGAAATCAGTTGCGATTTCGGAAATGCTGACCCGCAACAAGGGTGATTGGGATGAAACAGCCTGGCAACTGATAGCCCGCTACTTCGGCGCACGGATTAATGCAGACGCTTTCCAAAAACTTGCCGAACGGGTTCCGCTCCGGCTTATGCTGCGCCACAGAGCCGATCTGCTCCAGCTTGAGGCGCTCCTGTTCGGAACGGCCCATCTCATTCCCGGGGAAAGCACGGCCGGTTATGTAGCAGACCTGAAGCGGCAGTATTTATTCCTGTCGGGGAAATACGGCCTCCGCGACCGCCTTGACCCCATTGAATGGAAGCTCCTCAGGCTTCGCCCGGCGGGGTTTCCGACTGTGAGAATTGCCCAACTGGCGGCTCTCATCCACAGGAACGGAAACTTGTTTTCCCTGTTAACGTCATTCGGCAGCTTCGGGGAAATTGCCCGCGCCCTGAAAAGTGTACAGTCGCCGTACTGGCATACGCACTACCACTTCGGTAAACCGGCAAAGGGACTGGTTCCGCCTATGGGCGCGGAAGCCGTCTACCTGATCCTTATCAATGCAGCGGCACCCATCCTGGCCGCCTATGGATTCAAAACCGACACCCCTCAATATCTCGACAAAGCGATAGGCCTGCTGGAGGAAACACCGGCAGAAAATAACAAAATTACCCGTAAATGGCGGAAATTAGGGATACGTCTCAATACGTCCGCCGCCTCACAGGGTGCCACCGAGTGGTATCAACAGTACTGCAGTGCAAGGCGTTGTCTGTATTGCAGCGTCGGCAATGCCCTCTTAAGCCGAAACCCAGCTAAGAATTGCTGATCAGGCTCACCCCGGGGATCATAAACAACGCCCCGACTACAAAAGGGACCAAGGTCTCCCATTTGGTGATTTCAAGCCCGAAAACCGGCTTATCAGACAGAAAAGCTACACAGGCAAACAATACGAGCAGAATTCCTATTACCGTGAGAAGTGCACCAAAAAAACGTTTAAACCTGGTATTTTCCATTTCCCTGTCAGATGAATGCGTAGCAGAATCTTTTTCGAGCCACAAATATACGAATACCGTTCACAGAGCGTGCAGACCGGTTACAAGCATCTCTTTTCAGATGTCTAAAGCAAGGCCCAGCGGACAGTGGTCGGAATGAATCGCGTCATTGAAATGCCTGCAATTGATTAACTTGGAAGCCAGTGCTTCCGAAACTGAAAAATAATCAATACGCCACCCCTTGTTGTTGGTACGCGCATTGGCACGGTAAGTCCACCAACTGTACTCGACCAGGTCGGGATGCCTCGTCCTGAACGCATCCGAAAAGCCGGAATTGAACCAGCCGGTCATCCAGGCCCGCTCTTCGGGCAAGAAGCCGGAGCTTTTCTTATTACCGACAGGATCATGAATATCCGTCGGGGTATGTGCAATGTTATAGTCGCCGCAAATAATCAGCTTCGGACGTAACGTCCTGAGTTCAAGAGCAAACTTATAGAAATCGTCCAGGAATTGCATTTTTACAGTTTGCCGCACCTCACCGCTGGTACCTGAAGGGAAATAACAGTTAAGAAGTGTTAGCTCACCGAAATCGGTTCGTAAGACCCGGCCTTCACCGTCAAAAAACGGTACTCCAAACCCTTGCACCATCAGGTCGGGAGATACCCTGGCGAAAGTGGCAACTCCACTATAGCCCTTTTTTTCAGCGGCAAACCAACCCACCAGTTGATATCCCAGTTGTTCGAGGGGGGCAAGGTCGACTTGCTCCTGCAGGGCTTTTACCTCCTGAAAACACAGGACATCAAAGGGTTGCCCTTCAAAAATGGCAGCCTTCAGCCAGTCGGCCAACCCGTTTTTGAGCGCTGCCCGTATTCCGTTAACATTATAAGAGAGAATCCTCATTGTCCGGGAACGGCGGCACTGCCGCTCTTTTTATCTCTGAAGAAAAGAAGGAAAAGAATCAAAACAACAAAAGAAATACCTGCCGGAACCAGCCAGATAGAAGTCCAGTCCTTACTTCCGTCGGCCAGCGTGTAGGTATCGGCGACTATCCCGGAAACCCAGGAACCGATCCCCATTCCGATACCGTAGGTAGCGAGGTAAATAAGCCCTTGCGCCGCCGATTTTACTTTTTCACCTGCCCGGTTATCGGTGTAAATCTGCCCGGTAACGAAGAAGAAATCGTAACATACCCCGTGCAGGATAATAGCGAGATACAGGAGCCATTCGCTGGTATTGGCGTCACCGTAACCAAACCCTACAAACCTAACGATCCAGGCCAGAAGTGCGGAAATTAACATCCACTTCACACCAAACCTGGCGTAGATAAACGGGATCAGCAGCATAAAAATAATCTCGGATGCCTGTCCAAGCGACATCTTGTTTTCAACATTGGTCATGCCCGAATCGGTGAGCGAAGGATTCGCCCAGGCGTAATAGAACGAAAGCGGGATACAGATCAGGATTGAAGAAACAACGAATATGAGGAAGGAACGGTCTTTTAAGAGACGGAAAGCGTCCAGGCCGAGAATCGCTGCAACAGAGGCATTTTTATTGGCTTTGGGCGGCGTATCCGGTAGAAAAAAAGCATAAATGCCCAGAACCAGTGACATCACCATGGAAATCTGGAAAATGGTCACTTTGTCGCCAAACCCGTACAGGCCAATGAAATTCGTCACCACAATCCAGGCCACGGTCCCCATTACGCGAATAGCAGGAAATTCTTTTTCGGAGCTTACCATCTGCTGCATCGCGATAGAGTTGCCCAGGGCAAGCGTAGGCGCGTAGGTAATGCAGTAAAGCAGGATCATCCAGAAGAATGCATCGGGGTCCTTCGTTTGAATCAAAAAGTACAATACCAGTGCGCCCACCAGGTTCAAAACACCCAATACTTTCTGAGCCGCAAAAAAGCGGTCAGCTACCAGTCCGATAAAAAAAGGAGCAATAATCATAGCGATCGAAAAAGCCGCGTATGCGTTTCCAACCTGTATTCCGGTGGCCCCCAGCTGGGTAACCATATACTTGCTCATTTGTCCATACCAGGATCCCCAAATCACAAATTGGAGAAACATCATCAACATTAATTGTATTCTAACGGTAGCTTTCATTTCGGGTTATTCAACTGTTACATGACCAGTCCGGTCACTCAGGAAATTATTTTTTTTAGTTCGTTCAGTTTAAGCAATGCTTCAATGGGTGACATCGTGTTTACATCGAGCGACTCCAGCCTGGATTTCAGTTCTTCGAGCCTCGGGTCGGCGGCTTCAAAAAGGCTTAACTGGAAGTTATTTTTAGGTATTTCCCGGATCCGCTTCTTATGCTGGTCCGCCACATGGTCTTTTTCAAGATGGCGCATGATTTCGTCCGCTCGCAACACAACCGGCTGGGGCATCCCGGCTATTTGCGCTACGTGAATCCCGAAGCTATGTGCGCTGCCGCCCGGTTTCAGCTTGCGGAGAAAAATAACCTTTCCGTCGACCTCTTTTACCGAAACATTAAAATTCCGGATGCGTGGAAAATCCTCCGCCAACTGGTTCAGCTCGTGGTAATGCGTTGCAAAAAGCGTCCTTGCCCGGCACTGTTCGTGCCGGTGCAGATACTCCGTTATCGACCAGGCAATAGCAACTCCGTCATACGTGCTGGTCCCTCTTCCGATCTCATCCAGCAGCACAAGGCTCCGGTCACTGAGATTGTTCAGGATACTTGCTGTTTCGGTCATTTCAACCATAAAGGTACTTTCTCCCCGGCTGAGGTTATCACTGGCCCCTACCCTGGTAAAAACCTTATCTACCAAACCTACCACGGCAGATTTGGCCGGGACAAAGCTGCCCATCTGGGCCATCAGCACAATGAGGGCTGTTTGTCTCAGCAGTGCCGATTTACCCGCCATATTAGGCCCGGTAATGATAATAATCTGTTGGTTCTCTCCGTCGAGATACACGTCATTCGGCACATAAGCCTCGCCAAGAGGTAATTGGTGCTCAATGACCGGGTGCCTTCCGCCTTTAATATCGAGTACGTTTTCCACGGCTATTTCCGGCCTGACATATTTATTCTTCAAGGCGGAAGTAGCAAACGAAAGCAGGGCATCGAGCTCGGAAAGCATGCGGGCATTTTGCTGAATAGCACCTATATATTCGGTTGCGAATGCGGCCAGCTCCTGGAAGAGATTGTGCTCAATGGCGAAAATCCGGTCTTCGGCGTTCAGAATTTTCTCCTCGTAGGTTTTGAGCTCCATGGTAATATACCGCTCGGCATTTACCAGCGTTTGCTTCCGGATCCACTCTGCGGGCACCTTATCCTTGTGGGCATTGCTTACCTCCAGGTAATACCCGAATACCTTGTTATAGGCGATTTTGAGCGAAGGAATCCGGGTAGCCTCGCTTTCCCTGTTCTGCAGTTGCAGCAAATAATCTTTACCCGCGTAGGCAATGGTGTGAAGTTCATCGAGCTCCGCGTCGATCCCGGTGCGGATCATTCCCCCCTGGTTGGTCACCACCGGCACGTCTTCCCTGAGTTCCGCTTCGATCCGGTTCAGCAGCGCTTCACAGGCATTTAACTGGTCCAAAAAGCGCTGGAAAGAACGCTGGGCTGAAGTTTCCTGCTGGTCCCCGGTTTCGATAGCTTTACGTAGCCGTTCTTTAATGGGGCCAATCTGGAGCAGCGCTTTTTTTAGCTGAACCATCTCGCGCGGATTAATCCGCCGTACGGCTACCTTGGAAATCAGCCGCTCCAGGTCGCCGATCGGTTTGAGCAACTGGACCAGTGCTTCGTGCAGCGACTTGTTGCCGACAAAAAGCTCCACGGTTTTGAGGCGCTCCTCGATAGCACTTTTCTCCTTCAGCGGCAGAACCATCCAACGGCGCAGGATTCTCGCCCCCATCGGCGTGACGGTATGGTCCAGCACGTCAATGAGCGGTACTCCGCCCTCCTGCTGGGCATATACCAGCTCGAGGTTGCGGATGGTAAACCGATCCAGCCAAACATGCTGATCTTCTTCCAGCCGCATGATGCGGTTAATATGCGAAATCTCCCGGTGCTCCGTTTCCAGGAGATAGTGTACGATCACCCCGGCCGCAACAATTCCGAGGGGCAGATTTTCTATTCCGAACCCTTTGAGCGTACTGGTCTGAAAATGAGTAGTCAGCTTCTCCTGCGCAAATTCGAAACCGAAACACCACTCATCGAGTTGAAAAGTATGAAACCGTTCCCCGAAACTCTGGAAAAACCGTTCTTTCTCTTTCTTTGAAAAAAGGACCTCGGATGGCGCCAGGCTTTGCAAAAGCTTGTCAATATAAGCCGTATTCCCCTGGGCGGTCATAAACTCACCAGTGGATATATCCAGGAAGGCAATACCGTGCCGATCATCCTTCCCGAAATGGATACTGGCCAGATAGTTGTTCCTTCTTGTGTCCAGAACATTGTCGTTGAGCGACACGCCCGGTGTAACCAGTTCGGTCACTCCCCGTTTAACAATTCCTTTGGCCGTAGCCGGGTCTTCCAGCTGATCACAAATAGCTACCCGCTCACCGGCTCTTACCAGTTTGGGAAGGTAGTTATCGAGTGAATGATGAGGAAAACCTGCAAGCTCCTCGTGCGCTCCCCCGTTGTTCCGCCGCGTCAGGACGATCCCCAAAATCTTGGACGCCTTGACCGCATCTTCCCCGAAGGTCTCGTAAAAATCCCCGACCCGGAACAGTAAGAGTGCTCCCGGGTACCTGGACTTAATCTGGTTGTATTGTTTACTTAAAGGTGTCTCCTTTGGGGCAGAAGGTTTTGCCAAGGCTTATTTTGTTAAATGGTTGGCCAGCGGAATTACTACAGCTGCTATTTACAAAAATAAGCGGTTATTGTCTAAAATAATCGCAATTGCCCGCCTTTTATGAAGCGTGTGGTATCCAGTTGAGGTGCAGTCCGTCCCGCCAGAAACCGGTTACAGGCCAGTTGATGCATCTGTTGAATGGTCTGTGCCAGAACGCCTTCTCCCCGCATTCGCTGATAAAACCGGGAGTCATTCAGACTACCGTTATGACAGGCCCTGATCTGGTTCAATATTTTATCCGCCCGGTCCGGGTAGTGCCTCCGCACCCATTCCGTAAAGATCCCGCCGATGGCGCCATTTAGCCTGACAATGGTGAATCCAGCCCAACAGGCTCCCCTTTCTGATGCAGCTTTGATAATGGCCGGAACTTCATGGTCATTCAGCCCGGGTATCAGCGGTGCGGTCATCACGCCTACGGGGATTCCGGCCCGGTGGAGCTCTCCGAGCGTGTCCAGTCTTTTTTGACCGGTTGCGGTGCGAGGCTCCAACGCTCTCCTGGTGGTTTCGTTGAGCGTCGTGACCGACAACGCCACTGAAGCCAGGTTCATTTGCGCCAATTCCTGAAGAATATCCAAATCCCTGCGCACCAGTGCATTCTTTGTCAGGATAGCCACTGGGTTCCGGTACCGCAGGCACACCTCCAGCAACCTTCGCGTCAAACCAAATTTCTTCTCGGCAGGCTGGTAACAATCCGTATTACCGGAAAGGTGAATCACACGGGGCCGCCATTTTTTTGAATTGAAAGCCTGCTCCAGCAAATCCGGGGCGTTCATTTTGACAATGATCCTGGTCTCGAAGTCCAGGCCGGCCGAAAAGCCCCAATATTCATGCGAATTTCTCGCAAAGCAATAGATACAGCCATGCTCGCACCCCCGATAAGGGTTGACCGAGGTAAAACCCTCCAGGTCGGGACTTTCGGCGTCGGATACGATCGACTTCGGATATTCCGTGATAAATTGAGTAACGGGGTCCGACAGCTCGTCATCCCGATGATCTGCCCATTCCTCATCCTGTTCCACCCTTAACTTCGAAAACCGATTGGGCGTATTGATCCCGGCCCCACGTCCTTTTGGTGCAGTGCTCATAAAGCCAATAAATAGGTAATTATTAAAACAAAGGAAGCTGATTTCCATACCCGGGAGCCGGCGGTGGTTTCGGGTATCCTTCAAACCTGAAATCCCGTAAAAATTTCTTTCCCCGCCCTGATTCCCTCAATAACCGTAACCCTTCCACGGGAAATGCCATTTCAAAATGCTGGCCTTCCCATGCTTTCCTCACTACTCCGCACTGTGCTTGTGTCAACCCCTTTGCAATTGTCACATGAAGGTTCTCTGTGAACTCAACACCCCGTACGCCTCCTACCATTTTAAAATCCCTCCGCCATTTTCCTTTGTCATCGATCACACGGTCAAAACACTGCTTACCTTGCGCTACCATAAAACAAAAGGCCCCGCCATTCAGATCGTCGAACCCCGTTAACTTTACGTTCAGCGGCTTCACTACCCTGCACCTGGCTTCCAGTAAATCAAAAAGCCTCCTCTCACAATGAGGACTCATGGACCAGTTGGAAAAGCTGAGGTGGGGCAGCTTGACCGTCGCATTCCTGAAACCAAACATCTTCACAAACCTGCGTTGCCACTCAGCCACGCAATCAATTACTCCATGAGGCATAATCAGGTAGCTATAGTAGTGAAGCCGATTGAATGCAATACACTGATCCGTCATTTCCCTTTGTTCATTATGGTTTCTTGACAAATATAATATAACAATATTATATAATACAAATAAACCATATATCAATTTTTTCAATGAGTCGCAGCGATATTCCGTAACGTAGAAATGATGGTCCACCGGAAATTTGTTCATAGGTTTGTGCGTTCTCAACCACCTGACACCACATGCAGCCAGACCCCACCTTATTAAGCGATCTGATCAGCTACCAAATGCCTTTCGGCAAACACAAGGGGAAATCGCTTACGGAACTGCCTGTCGCGTACCTCGAATGGATGGCCCGCGAAGGCTTTCCAAAAGGTCGTCTCGGCCAGCTTCTGGCGACACTTTATGAAATCAAAATCAATGGTTTAGAATACCTGCTCGAAGATATCAGGAAAGGGCAACGTTAATGAAGCGCCTTTTTTAATGCTTCAACAGCTGTAGCAGGCGGAACATTTTCATAAATCACCTGGTATACCATTTCGGAAATGGGCATTGGAACGCCATGCCTGAGGTTAATGCGATGGATGCTCCTGGCAGCATAATATCCCTCGGCAATCATTTTCATTTCCAGCTGGGCAGCCGCCACGCTGTAACCCCGCCCGATCATATTCCCGAAAAGGCGGTTCCTGCTGAACTGCGAGTACGCGGTTACCAGCAGGTCCCCGAGATAGGCGGAAGCGCTCAGTTGCCTCGGGCGCGGGTCCACCGCATTGAGAAAGTGCTCTATTTCCGACATGGCATTTGACACCAGCACCGCCTGAAAATTGTCACCGTACCCCAGTCCGTGCGTAATTCCGCAGGCCATGGCGATAATATTTTTCATAACGGCGGCATATTCGACGCCGTACAGATCGTCGGAGGCGCCGGCTGAAACAAACCGGCAGGTCAGTATGGACGCTACCTTCGCGGCAGATTCAAGGGAGTGCGAGGCAATAGTCAGGTAGGACTGCTTTCCCAATGCTACTTCCTCGGCATGGCATGGCCCCCCGATGGCGCTCAGGTTTTCCTTCGAAACCGAAAAATCGCGGGCCAACCAATCGGTAACCAGCAAATGGTCGTCCGGCAACAATCCTTTTACGGCGGAGATCACCTGTTTCTTTTCGAATATTTTGCCGGAAATTCCTGAGAAGGGATCCTTTACAAATGCTGCCGGAATTGCGAGGACCACATACTCCGTTCCTTTAAGCGCACTGGTGAGGCTTTCATAGGGTGTTACACGCTTGGGGTTAATATATACGTCACTAAGGTAGGAAGGGTTATAGTGGTGTCGTTTGATATGTTCAACGTCTTTCTTATCTCTTAACCACCAATTCACCTTGGTCCCTGGGTTTTCCGCCAGGATCTTCACCAGGGCTGTGGCCCAGCTTCCGCCTCCTATGACCGTTACTTTTCTGCTACTGGATAACATCACCGAAATTTGTACCGTCTGATTCTTATTAATTTGTTGCTAAAAATCGTTACTTTTTCACAAATAGAAAGTACTATATAATGATTAGTTTCCGGTCTCCGGTACCTTTTAATTTCTTTGCTCGATTTGTTTCATTCTTTTAACATAACTAATACCGTACCTTATGAGCAAGTTTGATGATGCAATAGCCACCTATATGGGAGAGGCGAAAAAACAAGGATTATCTGTAGATCAGGACCTTCTGGTAAAAATCACCAAAGGCCTGGGCCCTTCTATTTACAACGCCGATTCCTCCAAGGTCTCCTCCAGCGACCCACAGGAGCTTGAAAGAGTGAAGAAAAACTTCCTGATAAAAAAACTAGGTCTCGCGGACGGCCCGCAGCTGGACACGCTCATACAGGGCGCCGTTAAGCAGATCGGTTCATCCAACACCAACAAATACAGAGCTTTGTTCTATTACCTTCTGGTAAAAGACGCCGGAAAAGAATCTGCCTATTAAGCAGTTATCGTAAACAAACAGGCCTGGATGAGACGTCTCATCCAGGCCTGTTTGTTTTTCAAAGCTTTCTACTTTTTCGGTTTGGCATTCTTTTCGCCCTTTTTGGCCTCTCCTTTGGCGACTACCGCTTTGCCTGCCTGCAATTTCTTCGACACCGCAATATATGGTCCCGAGATTACCTCCTCGCCTTCCTGTAGTCCCGAGAGGATCTCGATACGTTCAAAGTCACTGATACCGGTTTTAACTTCTTTGATCGCCGCCTTGCCTCCCTCATTAACAAATACGATCTCTTTTACCACTTTTTTTCTTTCCTGGTTGTCCTGATCGCCGCTTTCGGAAGATTCATCGCCTGTAATGACCGTATCCCTGGTTGTGACCGCCGATACCGGTACCGACAATGCACGATTTTTCTTATCGGTAATAATCTCAACCGAAGCTGTCATACCGGGCTTGAACGGGTAGCGCACATTTCCGCGGTTGTTCAGTACGGCGGCATAAGACGCGTTTAGTATTTTTACGCGGACTTCAAACTCAGTCACTGCGTCAAGCGAAGTAGTGGTGGTAGTAGTCGTATTGATAAGGCCGTTTGCCGTATTGGCTATTTCACGAACCACGCCCATAAACTTCTTGCCCGTGCTGAGATAGGCGTCCACTTCGATTTCCACTGTATCGCCAAGGGCTACCCGGACAATATCGTTTTCGTTTACGTTTACCCGCACCTCCATGTTGTCCATATTGGCAATCCGCATCATTTCGGTACCGGCCATCTGGCTGGTGCCCACCACCCTTTCTCCCACTTCAACCTTAAGCAATGAGATGATACCGCTTACGGGTGCAAAAATGGTAGTTTTCCGAAGGTTTTCGGCAGCGTCCCGAAGGTTGGCTTCCGCGCCTTTGATATTGAACCTGGCGGCCTGGATGTTCGCCTTCGCCGCTTCAATATCGCGCTGGGCAACCAGGTAATCGGAGCTGGCCTGCTCAAATTCGGAAGCGGGTATTACCTTGTCTTCATACAATTTTTTGCTCCGGTCATAATTCGCTTTCAGCCGGATAAGCCGGGCTTCGTTCTGGGCAAGCGCCGCATTGGCCTGCTCCATACTGGCCTTGTTGGCATCGACGGTAGCCCGGGCGCGGGCCATCTGCGACTCATAATTATCGGGGCGAATTTTCAGCAGGATCTGCCCTTTTTCCACAGAATCTCCTTCAGCGACATACAATTCTGTAATTTCCCCGGATACGTCAGGGCTGAGCTTTACTTCGACTTCCGGCTGTATCTTCCCCGAGGCACTCACCTTTTCTACGATGCCGGCCCTCGACACTTTTGATATTTCGACCTCTTCCGGTTTTTCCTTGCCGATCCATCCAGCCTGCTTGGCTACGAACAAGCCTCCGATCAACAGAACCAGGCTGCCGCCGAGTATCCACCAGATATTGTTAGAAGATTTACGTGCCATATTATTTTGTAGGAATTAAATACATAAAAAAGCTTGTTTTTCGCCAGGACTATTGGTCCAGGTTCAGGGGTTTTGCCATGTAGAAATCAAGGACTTTCACTCTGAAAATATAATCGTATTTGGTTTGAACCAGGTTGGCTTTGCCCCGGTCGAGGTTGGCTTTTGCTATGTTAAACTCCGCCGAACTGAGCGCCCCGGCATTAAACCGGCTCTCTGCCGCGCGGAATGCCTCGGTAAACGCGTCTACCTGGTTCACGGTGGCACTGTACCGCTTGGCCGCGTTGGTCATGTTGACGTAGGCCTGCTCAATATTCTGGCGTACCGTATTGGTAGCCAGTTGCTGATCATATTCGGCACTCAGCTTCTGCAGCTTTGCATTGGCAACTCCATATTTCGCCTGGAAATTATTGAAAATAGGCACTCTCAGATTGAGGCTTACAGAGGAGTTGCGGTTAAAATCCAGTATCCCGAAATAATTATATTGTTTGTACGCGCCCCCCGGGATAGTGACGATGTCTGTAATGTATTGCCTGCTCCCGTCGATGTCGATAAACTGTGTTTTTGAAAGTACTTCTGCCTTTGTAGCCGGGGTTCCGTTGGCAATAAACAACTGTTTGGGCGCATTGCTGGAATAGGCCGTACTCAGCCCCGCCGACATGGTCAGAGTAGGAAGGAATTTCCCCCTGGCCACGCTGATACCCCGTTCGGCGGCTTCAATTTTGAACCTGGCGGCCTCAAACTGCGGGAGATGGCTCAGCGCAGCTTCAAATACCTCGTTAACCGTGGCATCGTAGGCCAGTAATTCCGGATCTTTAAGCGGTACCGACTTGACCTCAAGCACAAACGCTCCCGGAATATTCATGAGCTGTTTCAGCGAGAGCCTGGATGTTTCAAGGTTATTCTGGGCATTCAGCAAGTTAAGCTCCTCATTTGCCAGCTGCGCCTTGAGGTCGAGCAGCTTGGATTGCGCTTCGGCGCCGGCATCAACCAGTTTTTCCATACGGACTACCTGTTGGCGGGTCGCTTCCATCTGGCGGTCGGCAACCGTTACCAGCTCCTGGTTATTCAGAATCTGGAGATACCCCAAAGCGACGTTAAGCATCAGGTCATTCCGGGCCGCCTCATAATCCTTTTGACTGGCTTTTGCAGAGAGTTCGTTACGTGCTATCGTATGATGCTGCTGCCCACCGTTATAGAGCGTAACGCCGGCGCCCAGCTGGTAGTTGTTGTAGCTGATATTCTGCTGTACGAACTGGTTGGTAAACGGGTCGATATTCCGTCCGAAACTGAATCCCTGGGAAGCATTGAAGTTCAGGCTCGGCCAGCGCATCCATTTCGATTGTTCCAGGCTCACGATGCTTCCTTCCACCTGCAACCCCGCCTGGTTCAGCTGGGGGTTGTTCCGAAGCGCTATTCCGATCGCTTCTTCCATATCCACCGGCCCCGTCGGGGTAACCGGGCCTGTTACCTTCTGACCAAAACCGGAAAGTGACAGTAATTGAAAAAAAAACAGGCAAATGAGGGCGTAAGTCCTATTCGAAAACCGCATGAGAATTGACTTTTAGCTTGTACTATGACGCAACAATATTACGTTTTCTCTCAAAATCCGCTCCTTTTTTTGGGACAGGCGGTTGAGGAACAATTTAAAAGGGCAATATAGGCCTACGGTTATTTCGGGCTGACACCAACCCCCTAAACGGGGATCAGCGCTTGTAATCTGCCATCTTAACCAGAGACTTACAAAACGTATATTCTTCCGGCTGGTTGGATCCCACCACGACCAATTGGCCTGTATCCATCAGACGGAGCACATTTTCCTGGTACCACCGGATGCCGTTATGATCCAGGTTGGAGGTAGGTTCGTCCAGAAAAACGAGCGGCACATCGGTTTGAAACGCTACGGCAAGCTTCAGTCGCTGCTTCATTCCGGATGAAAAATGCCGGATAAGCTTCCCGGCAGCGTGTGAAAGCTGGGCGAAATCAATAAACTCCTCCACTGAAAGCGCGCCTTTGAACGGCTTGAACCGGCTTTGAAATGCAACAAATTCCAATAGTGTAAACTCTTCGATCAACTCCAGGTAGGGTGCTGCCATGACCAGGTAGCGGTGCCAGTCGTCTACGTGAATGAGAGCCGCGTCCCGTCGATAGGTAATAAGTCCTTCATTAACGGGCAATTGGCCCATAATCAGCTTAATCAGCGTAGACTTCCCGCTCCCGTTAGCCCCCACAAAAGCGTAGCCGTTTCCCGTCGTCAGGCGTAAATCCACCCTCCGCAGGATCCATTCCGTGCTAAACTTCTTGCCAGCGTTTTCGAGTATAATTTCCAAACTTCAAATGCCGATTTCCAAACATGGGAATTCTGCCTCATACACGAACCAGCGGACCACTATTCGGACTCGTTGCCCTCCTGGCTCGATGTCTGTAACGGGCTCTTAATAATTCCCCGCTCGGAGGTACGGATAAAATTGACAATTTCATCCCGCTCCTTCGAAGCCGGCAATTCTATTTCTATGAGGCTGAGCGCGTCCGCATTGTTCAATCCTTTCACAAAGACATACCGGTATACATTCTGTATTTCGGCAATCTGCTCGTTGGTATAGCCACGGCGCCGCAGCCCCACTGAATTGATTCCGGCATAGGATATTGGCTCGCGGGCGGCTTTGGTAAAGGGCGGAACATCCTTCCTTACCAGCGACGCACCCGAGATAAAGGCATGAATACCGATTCTTGTAAACTGGTGTACAGCGCTTAATGCGCTCACGATAGACCAGTCGCCGACGTGTACGTGTCCGGCCATCTGTACATTATTACCAATAATGCAATTGTCACCTACACGGCAATCGTGCGCAATATGCGCATAGGCCATGATCAGGCAACCCTTGCCGACTTCGGTCTTCCAGTGTTCCTCCGTACCTCTGCTGATGGTCGCATATTCCCTGACGGTAGTATTATCGCCGATATAGGTAAGCGTATATTCTCCGTGGTATTTTAAATCCTGCGGAATCGAGGAAATCACCGCACCGGAAAAGATCCGGCAGTTTTTTCCTATTCTGGCGCCCTCATTAATTACAACATGAGAACCGATCCAGGTGCCTTCAGCGATTTCCACGTCTTTATGGATCATCGCAAACGGCTCTATCACAACGTTGTGGGCAATTTTCGCCTCGGGGTGTATGTAGGCTAGTGGCTGTATCATTTTTTTCTAACTAAGCTGGCAATCATGTCTGCTTCGCACACCAGTTGATCGTTCACATACCCTCTTCCCGTCATCTTAACGATTCCCCGTTTCATAGGTGAAATAAACACGCACTTGAATATTACGGTATCTCCGGGGAAAACGTTCTTCCTGAAACGGCAGTTTTCGATACCGATCAGGTAAGGCCAGTAGTTCTCCGGGTCCGGAACAGAGCTGAGGACAAGGATACCGCCGGTCTGCGCCATTGCCTCAAGCTGTAACACACCGGGCATGACGGGATTACCGTCAAAATGGCCGACAAAGAATTCCTCGTTGATGGTGACATTCTTGATTCCCACCACACTGTTTTCATCCAGAGCGATAATTTTATCGATCATTCTGAAAGGATAGCCGTGCGGCAGCAACTGGGCAATCTGGTTAATATCGAAAATCGGCGGTTTGCTCGGGTTGTAGCTTGGAACGTCGCCTTTCTTTTGTTTGATGAGTTTCTTGATTTTTTTTGCAAAGGCAATATTGGCGGCATGTCCGGGTCTGGCGGCCAGGATCTGCGCCTTTAGCGGACGACCCACCAACGCCAGGTCTCCGATCAGGTCAAGCAGCTTGTGCCTGGCCATTTCGTTTGGATAATGCAGTTCTATATTATTCAGGATCCCCTTTGCCTTATCGATACTGATTTTGGGTTTTTTCAAGAGATCGGCAAGGTGGTCCAGCTCTCCTTCTCCTACCTCACGGTCCGCAATTACGATCGCATTGGCAAGGTCTCCCCCTTTAATCAGGTTCTGTTTGAACAACATTTCCAGTTCATGCAGGAACACGAACGTACGGCAACTTGCGATTTGCGTGGAAAACTGGGCGATATCATTAAGAAAAGCGTGCTGGCTGTTGATAACGGAAGAATTATAATCCACCATTACCGTAAGGCGGTAGTCGGGAAGCGGAAGGGCTGCTATCTCGATGTCCTTTTCCTCATTTTTGTAGTGTACATACTCCGGAATTTCGAAATAATCCCGGTAAGCGTTTTGCTCTACAAAACCCACACTCTCCAGGGCTTCCACAAATTTAATGGAGCTGCCGTCCATAATGGGCGGTTCCGGACCATCCAACTGGATCAGCACATTGTCCAGCTGAAGTCCGACGAGCGCAGCCAGGGTATGTTCTACGGTATGTACGCGCGCACCATTTTCCTCAATCGTCGTACCCCGAGACAGGTCCACGACATTATCGACATCGGCCGTAACCGTGGGTTGCCCGGGTAAATCGACCCGCTGAAATTTGTAGCCATGGTTGGCCGGGGCGGGAACAAAAGTCATGTTCACCGCTACTCCTGTATGAAGCCCTACGCCGGAAACTGATACCGACGCCTTAATGGTCTGTTGCTTCTCGTTCATTTTGTTTTTTTAGCTGAAGAAAGGACCCGGTTAAACCACCCCACCTCCAGAACCACTTCAATACTATTTTCCCTCGTGAGATTTTATTCCCGCACTAACTTCTACATTTTCAAGTCGCTGAACAATTTCGGGCAACCTCCTTACCAGAGATTGGGCCCGCAAATGCGCTTTCAACTCGGTAGCAGGTGATCCAGACAGAGACAGGTTTTCCTTTTTTACCGATTTGGAAACCCCCGACTGTGCACCCACCTTGGTACCGTTGGCCAGCGTAATATGCCCTACCAACCCTACCTGACCTGCTATTACGCACTGGGCCCCCACTCTTGTTGAGCCCGAGATTCCCGACTGGGCCGCTATTACGGTATTTTCTCCGATCTCCACATTATGGCCCACCTGGATCAGATTATCCAGTTTGACCCCCTTCCGTATAATAGTAGACCCCATCGTAGCGCGGTCAATGGTTGTATTGGACCCGATGCTGACGTTGTCTTCTATCACCACATTGCCCAGTTGCGGGATACGGCGATAAGATCCGTCTGCCTCGGGAGCAAAGCCGAACCCGTCACCGCCAATCACTGCGTTGGCAAATATAGAACAATTGTTTCCAATCACTGTTTTGTCATAAATCTTTACGCCGGGATGAATTACGGCGTTGTCACCGATTATGACATTTTCCCCCACGTAGGCCCCTGAAAAAAGCTGCAGATTTTTACCGATCCTGCTGTTTTTCCCTATATAGGTAAAGGGGCCGATATATTCGTTTTCTCCTATGACGACATTTTCACTAATAAAGTACGGCTGCTCTCTCCCGGCCGAACGCTGCTCGGTAATCTTCTGGTACTCCTCCAGCAATTGTGTGAAAGCGAGGTACGGATTGGCTACGCGAATAAGTGCGGCGGTATAGGGTTGTGATGGTTTAAAGGACTGATCAACAATAACCGCGGAAGCGCGCGTTGTATACAGGAACTGTTCATATTTGGTATTGGCGAGAAACGAAATATCGCCATCCGACCCTTCTTCTATTTTGGATGCGGAACGGATAATACCTGTTGAATCCCCCTCTACTGTCCCATTTAGTAACTGGGCTATTTGGCTTATTGTGAACTCCATAAAAACTTTTGGGAGTTGTATTAAATGCGGTTAATAATTAAAGCGTCGTCCACAGATGATTCATTCCAGCCTTTTCTTCAAGACTTGGGCCTCAAAGATACGTTTTTAGCCCAAGAAACGAAGTGTTTGCTGACAATCTTACTCAACGCGCGAATGGCCGGCAATTCCGACGCTTCCGATATGTCAATTACGCCTCCATTTTTCATTTTCACCTTAATCTGTTCGCTTTCTGTAAGATAGGCGGCGTTCGATATCTTCCCTTCCACCGCGAAGTAATGCAGGTATTCGGCGGGCACGCCGTTGGCCGATAACGAAATTCTGGCTTTTTCAAACGTTTCCCCACTTTGTTCGGGCGTAACAAACTGTAATTTAAACAGGCTGCGGCTTAACAACATTCTGCACAGGGTCGACAAAACGAAGTCGTCGTGCAGCATCCAGACTTTGATCGATGCCCACAGATCGGTATCGTCCAGGTTGGTAAAAAGGGCGGAGAACCCCGGTTCGAAAAGTGCTTTCGGTTCCTGGAAACGTGATCTCAAAAAAGCGCTCAGCACAGGTGTGGCAAAGACGTCGGTTCCCTGACCGGCGAGCTCACGGGCCCGGCCGACAATCTGTGAAAGCATGGTTTCCGCGCACAACGAGGTTTTATGAAGGTAAACCTGCCAGTACATGGTCCGCCGGGCGTTCAGAAAATGCTCGATACTAAGCAATCCCTTCTCCTCCACCACCAGCTGGTCGTCTACGATATCGAGCATTTTGATGATGCGGTCCGTACCGATTGACCCCTCGATGACGCCTGTATAGTAGCAATCGCGGTTGAGGTAGTCGAGCCGGTCCATGTCCAGCTGGCTGGAAATGAGCTGGTGAAAAAACTTCCGTTTATAGACGCCTTCGAACATCTCGATCGCCAGGTCAAGCCGGCCATGAAACTGCACGTTAAGTTCTTTCATGAGCAGCAACGAAATCTGCTCGTGCGGGATATGGGGAAGCAGCGTATTTTCGAGCACATGGGAAAAGGGACCGTGCCCGAGGTCGTGGAGCAGGATGGCGGCCTGGGCGGCCGTAGCCTCCTCTTCGGAAATGGCATGTCCTTTCCCTTTAAGGGTCTGCAGGGCCTGGTCCATCAGGTACATGGCCCCTATCGCGTGGTGAAACCGGGTATGCAGCGCACCGGGATATACCAATTCGGTCAACCCCAGCTGCCGGATTCTCCGCAGGCGCTGAAACCAGGGATGCTCGATCAGGTCGAACAAAAAATCCGACGGGATGCTGATAAACCCGTAAACCGGGTCGTTGATAATTTTACGTTTATTCAATAGGTCTGACTTTTCACAAAAATAACAATCGCAATAAATCTCGAACTATTCTGGCGTACATATTTGCTTAAAAGAAATCAGTAAGTATTTTTGCACTCCCAATCGCAATGCGCGTGGGAGACGGAGCGAAAAATCCGTAAATTAGCGCATCGGGCCTATAGCTCAGTCGGTTAGAGCACCTGACTCATAATCAGGTGGTCCCAGGTTCGAGCCCTGGTGGGCCCACTTCAGAATCAAGCACTTAGCAACAAAAGCTAAGTGCTTTTTTGTTGAAAGAGGCTATTTTCACAGTAGTTTTTGGATATAATCATTCAATTTAGTCTGTTGACTTTTTTGCGGGAAAGGCCTGCTTTATCACATAAGTATAATAGGTATAGTAAAACACCTGGCCGCCGTTTGGAAACCAGGTGCTTTACTACGCATACCATATTTTAGGTTGAAGTCACAGATTATCTCAGGGTTAAACAATAGGCACCAATAAAGGATTCTACAAGGGAAAAGGTTTTTAATGGCGAAAAGCTCCAACCAGACCTTTTCGAATATTTTAACAAAAAATCGACTTTACAGCATCCAAATTATCAAATACTAGGATTAATCAAGAACGGCATATAGTCTCCATCCCAGAAATTGTAAGATGATGGGATATTTGCCGGGAAATTCATCTTAGCAGTAACCGATCCCTCAATACACGATCCTGAGATTCCATGCGGGCTCCTTGCGGTAAAAACGAATGTTGCAGTTGTACCTATCGGACTTGAATTCATGGTACTAACAGGAATTTTCCATTCATACCCCTTATACTCATAGTAAAATCCACTATGGTGTTCACCCCATGTCTTGTATGTGGCTGTTCCCATGGAAGCTGAAACCGAGGACAGTATTATGCAGGAGTGCAATGGTTCATAGACATGGAATTTAAGAGAATCTGGAGTTGTCGCAGATGTTTTCGTAACTTTTAGTGTAATAGTCCTGGTGTACGACTGCGAACCTTTCAAATAATATTGACGGGATGTACCCGTGTCGTTATATTCAGCAGGGACATTGTGATTTGTCGTTTCCAATTCCCAAGAAAATCCGGGTCCCATCCGTGCCTCTCTATTTTTTTTGTTGGTAAGTTTATCCCCCTCAACTGAGGCTTTGGGAGATTCCAATTGATCTTTTTCGCAACCGAGAAACATCAATGAAGTTGAGAGAAGCAGAAGTACTAGAATGTGTTTCATGATATAAAGTTAGATATTGAGAAATAATACAGTATGCGTAATCGTTCAAATGTAGGATCCTTAATTATAATCTCAAAAAAATATTTATGAAATGTTACTAACCGGTAGTCAACTACTTCGATAGGAAAGTCAAAATACTATTAACATTTAGATAATCAAGATGAAGATAATTTACCAAATATCAACACTTATTGTGCTTTTCTTTTTCTCTTGTAAAGATGATCCTGTGGAGCCAATAAGTATTTCAGATCGTCGAAAAGCACTGGCTGCGATTGGATATAACGTCATTACACCTAGTTACGTTGACTTTCAAAATTCAGTCAACGGCCTCATTGCTGAAACCGCCGCGTTTGCCGATAATACCACTGATCATCGCAAGCTCAATAGGCTAAAAGAAGTGTGGCTTCAGTGCGCAATCTCCTGGAAAAGAATATCGTTGTTCGAGTCAAATCCCGCCAATTCTCAATTCATTTTCGACGGAATATACGGGACACCCGATACGCTAGAGGTAAAAAAAATCTTAAACAATATCGAGCAAAATATAGATAGCAGCTATATACAGGGCTTAAATCCAAATTGCAAGGGGATTCAGACATATGAATATCTCCTGTTTGGACAGTCAAAGGGCGACAATGCCACAATACTAGAGTTATTTGCCGATGAAATACATGGGAGGAGAAGGAGCGATTATCTTCTATCACTATCCAAGTCTCTGAAATATTATGCTGATAGAGGTATTTATAAATGGAGTGCTGGTGGTGAAGATTATGTAAATAAATTTATCCAAGCAGATGGGGCGGGCAGCGATGGGTCTATCAGTGTGCTCGTAAATCAGATGGAAAGACACATTTCGTTAATTAAGTCGGAAAGGGTCGGAAGACCTCTTGGAATTAACAATGGCGGCCAGCCGCAAGTAAATGCATTGGACGGTAAATGGAGCAACAAGTGTGCCGAACTTTTGCTCGGAGAGATGGATGCAATCCTTGCTGTGTATTTGGGGCATAAGGTCGGCTCAGTAAATTATACCGGCTTAAATTTATTAGTAAATATCGTAAGCGCGAATTCAAACAACCCTTCGTTATCTTCGGAAATAGAAAATCACATTGATAGCGTTTACTCAAAAACCCTATCGATTTCCACTCCTTTTGATCGGGCTTTATTTTCTGATCGTGAATCGGTGAATGAGCTTTATCAAGAACTAGAAACCCTGGAAGGCTTGATAAAGAATGATATGAAACAAGCGCTTGGGCTTTAATTTACTTATTCCCGGGTGACCCGACCTGTTCAATATTAAGCCAACAGTCATACCGAGCACAGCGTTGATGCACTTATTAAAATCCGGTCCAAACTCTGCCTGGAGCATAAGGAGGTTGGGACATGAACTTGATAACCTATCAAGCCCCAAAGAGATCGACAAGCAAACACTAGGTGTTTCTACAAAAGGAAATCTAAATTGTCTTTGAAATATGAGAACTTAAAAAGTGAGCCAAATGAGAAAGAGAAACCTGTATATATTTTTCTTCGTATTGTTCATTATATTCTCGAATACTACAGCAGTCGGTAACGTTTTTAAGATCTTTTTCGGAGGCATGTTTCCACCGACGTATGTGTTTGCAACCCAAGACTATAAGTTTTGTACTATGCAGTCGTCAATAGAATATGTAGTTCGTTCCGATGAATATAAATTTTTTAAGTTTAACAATTCGGATGCTAGTCACAAGCTCTATAGGTTATATCCAAAAAGAAACGTCTTACGATTTTGGATGTGGGGAGATTATTTATTCGACAGAAATTGGAGAACACCCTCGATAAAAGAACCGGAAAGACCGTACAAATGTGGTTCGGAAACCATTAAACAATAAATAATGAAGGCACACGGTAGCATATTACACCTGTGCTTTCATCTTTGTTTTGATAATAATCTCAGAGAGCCCCAAAAATCCCTTATACGAAAAAACGCTACCCTCTCCCCCTCCTCGTGGCCTACGCGCTACTCTCCGCTACCATGGTGCCGGCACAAAACGAAAAGCCCTTGAAGAGATCGAAAAAAGACCTGGAATTCATGCAACACATGGAAGGGGTTAGCGATAACGATCTATGGGTAATGCGGAAACGGATCAGTGAGAAGCGATAATCTCAGCTTGATACCGGATCCATATTTATTGGAGTGGGACTCTCTTCAGCGGTTGTTGGACTACTTTGAGACCTTGCAATACAATGAAGTAAAGCAGTTGCCGATAACTAACAAAAATACCTAACTACCTTATTACCAGGAATCTTTATATTCCACTACTCAAATCGGCTATGAATCCAATCACTCTGCTCTTGCTCCTTGTTGGCTTAGGAAAAAATACCGAATTGATTCCGCCTAAAGCCCCTGATCCGTATCCATGCGTCAAATTAGTAAAAGACATTAATCCGAACGGCGACGGTCTGCACTTCACGACAAGCTTCGGTACGGATTTCGATCTGCCGTTTCGATCGACCATAGAATTCAATGGGTCCATGTATTTTGGTGCCGCGAATGGATTGACCTCGGGTGTGCAACTTTGGAAAACCGATGGCACTGAAGCGGGAACCGTTAAAGTAAAAACACTTTACCCGCCCGCCAAACCCGGTCTCCCAGGCAGAGACGCCAATCAAAACGGGTTTCTTATTGTGGGTCAAACATTGTATTTCGTTGCGTCGAATTATACCAATGGGAGGGAACTCTGGAAAACCGATGGCACAACTGCCGGAACAGTACTCGTTAAAGATATTCAGCCAGACAATGCCGTACATGACCCGCCTACTTTTTGAGGAATGTCAATGGTACAATTCTGTTTGTATCTAATGACCAATCAGGCAACTATCACGAACTCTGGAAATCCGACGGCACGACGGCCGGGACGGTCATGATTAAAGAACTGATAGGGTTCATGGTCGGGAACTCTGGGTGACTGACGGTACAGCGGCTGGAACGAATTTGGTAAAAGACCTGAACCCGAACGGAGATGCGTTGCCGGTTCGATTGACTGTACTGGGCGATAAGCTTCTCTTTGGGGCTTTTGATGGAACACACGGCTGGGATTTTTTTTCCTATGGAATGTGCAACTATCATCCTGCAACACCTCCGGCAAGGCTGGCAGCCAATGAACCGGGAGCGTCAAACAGTTTTCAACTAAAGGTCCTGGGGAACCCCGCCCGACATACCCTTACTGCCGAAGTAAGTAACGCAACAGGACAATCCGTAATATTTCTACTGACCGATATTGAGGGCAGAATTCTTCATAAACGAACTGTTTATGTAAATCAGTCTTCTGAACGACAGGTGTTTGATGTGAGTCAGTCAGGTGTCTCCGTCCTAATTTTACGGGCGATGACTGACCGTGAAACGAGATCCGTCCGCATTGTCACGTCAAACTGATAGTTTCGAATTTGGCAACTGTAGTCATAGCGACTCGGAAGGAAGGCTTCGACCGATATTTTCTTAATAACCGCTGCTGGCGTGCTATTCGCATCAACGCGTCTATATTGAACAAGATCAAATACTTAGCAGCGTATCGGGTAGCGCCAGTTTCAGCAATTGCTCACTATACCAAGGTGGCAGGGAGAGTTTGACACAGTCTCAATTTAAAAAAAAACCCCATCAGCTTGTAACTCCTTTTTCCCTATTTTGCAACGCTACCTGCAATCCCAACGTGATGATTACTTTTACCTTCTAAGCTGACTCTATGAAACGCAGGAATATTTACTCTTCAATCGTTTTGACTTGTCTGCTGTTAGCTGCCTGCGATAAAGGCAGGGACATTGCGCCAGGCAACTATAATCGGGGCGATCTGGTTGAAACGCAAGAGCGGGGCACACTAACCAAAGATGAAATTGTCAGCCGCGTAACGGAGCTCTCTGCGGGCGATTTCGCGCAATATGGTGTGAGCTTTGAGACAGTGACCTATCGAACAGTTTACCTCGGCAGGCCTGTCGATAGCCGGGGCCTGCTGATACTGCCCCAGGGTGCCGAGAAAACCCGCCTGATCATGTATTGCCATGGTACGGAACTGCCTTCAGTCAGGCTGAACGTGGAAAAAATAACACCCTCTCTCTATGACGGCGGTACGAGTGATTTCCGGGATGTCCGCAATATGGGTCTCGCCTGGGCTACCGCAGGATATGCCGTCTTTATACCGGATTACATCGGCTTCGGGATTACACTTGGCAAGGATCATCCCTATGTGTACTACCCGGAAATGTTCCTGTCAAACATTGATGGGTTACTGGCCGTAAAAAAAGTTTTGCAGCAGAAACACCTGGATTATGACAATCGCCTGTTCCTGACCGGATGGTCGCAGGGAGCCGGCGCGGCCCTTTCAACACACAAGTACATACAGGAAAGTTATGCCGGCGACTTTTCAGTAATCGCTACTTCCGGGCTTTCCGGCCCCTACAATTTCAGCCGGTTTGCCGAAACGGTATTAAAAAAAAGGGATGAAAAGGTCGAAGCGTTACCCATATTCTCCTGGGGACTGTATGCTTTGAACAAATTCTCCGCATTGAAGCGTCCCACCGATCAGATTTATACTTACCAGGTGTACGACCAGTTTGCCTCCATCCTGACCCCTTCAAAAAAACCCGGCGAAGTGTTTAGCGAATACTTCTTAAACCGTTGGACAGACGGCTCCGATGTTGAATTGAAAAAGGCGCTGGCAGACAATTCTTTTCACCAGGGCTGGAAACCGACCGGGAAAATATTCCTGCACCACGGAGATGCCGACGAACTGGTACCTTCCTACAACACCGAAGACGCGTACCAAGGGCTGGCTGCTGCCGGGGGAAACGTAAAAAAGTATATCTATCCCGGCGGGGGGCACATAAGCGAGCTGGGCAAATTCATATCCAACACCTTAAATGAATTTAACCTCCTGAATTGATGCGGATATTTACCCTGCTCCTGTCGGCTATCCTGTTTCCACTCGCAATCAGCGCCCAGAATTCGATCCGGCCCAATATTTATCTGCAGGATATGCAGTACTACAATCCGGCTTCAGTAGCCATAGACAGTATGCAGTTCATGCGGGCTGCAATTTACACCAAGTACAAAGCCGTCGACAATGAAGCCGATATATGGAAAAAACCGGCAAATTTCTGGCTGAGCCATGCCGGGAGAATAGGAAAAAGCAATTCATTCTATACCCTGTCCTACGTAAGTGACGCCTACTCGTTTTTCAACCGGAATTCCGTTTATCTCGGGTACCTGCGCCGGAGCAGAATTGGCAAATCCTCGTTTGTGAGTTTCGGCGGACGCCTGGTGGGTAATTTTGACGCTATTCGCTGGGATAAGTTCAAGCTCCCGCACCGTCAAACCGGGACGACAAAGCAGTTTAATCCCGACCTGGATTTGGGTGTTACCTATGAACGCAAGGGGTTGAGGGCCGGCCTCGGGGTAAAAAACGTATTTGCCAATACCGGAGAAGCAGATGGCGCCACCCTGCTTAAAAACCACAGGGAATTCAATATCAATTTAAGCTACCAGCAGTATATAGGCAGACAGTTTTCGGTGACTCCGTTCGTGTTGCTGGCCAATGAGCGCAGGACTTTGATCGATACCGGACTTTCGTTTGCACTGGCCGACAAAATAAGGGCCTCTTACGCGCTGCGGGTCAATGAGTTGAAAAGCGTGATAACATTAGATGCCGAACTATACAAAGGATTTGGCGTTGGCGCTTCTTACGACAGGTCCTCCCTCGTATCCGACAAAAATTTTGACCTGATTATCTGGTACAGAAGGTAAGCGGCTTGCCGTTAAGGGTTCACGGAAGAGCCCTTCCATTTTTGCCAATAAAAAACCCGGGCGTTTTTCGCCCGGGTGCTTACAAGATTTCCAGGATCGTTAAGCCTTTTCAGTAGCTTCCTGAATGGCGTCTTTGGCGTCCTGCTTCGCCCGATAGGCGGTATCTTTCAGCCTTTGGGCAGCCTCAACTACCTTTTTCTTGCTGCTGTCAAGGGTATCCAACGCGTCATGCGACCAGCCTTCCGCTGTTTTCCTGATTTTTCTACGGGTCTTTACGCCCTCGTCAGGAGCGAATAAAAGGCCAATTACTGCTCCGGCTGCCGCCGCTGTTACAATCCCCCAAAAAACTCTGGTATTGATCATGATTCTAGTAAGTTTTATGTGCGTTTCGATAGTTAGTGCCGCGACATATTCGGTATTCTGCCGATTTCACGCGTATGCTTTTCTACATACTGTGGAAATGGCATCCCGCATGCCACTTGGATATACTCATACGTAATATACGAATAACGTGGCAAGATTATTTTAATGAATTGATGAATAATCTTAGCTACTCAATGAGAATTGTAATTATTGAAGATGAGGAGGAATTAGGTATTTTGATGGGTAACTATCTTAAAAAGAGAGTTTTGAACCATAATTCGGGGAGCGTCACAATCGCCAGGAATCTCAAAGACGGACTGAACTATATCAAAGACATCAAGCCGGAATGGGTAATTCTTGACAACAACCTTCCCGACGGGAAAGGCATACAGGCACTAGGCAATATCCGCCGCATCGCCCAAAAAGCCCAGATCCTGGTCATGAGCGCCATGACCAACCTGAAAGAAGAGGCGTTGCGAAACGGCGCCAACTACTTTCTTGATAAACCCATCAGTCTCACCGAGATCAGTAAAATCATCGGCAAAAGCCCCGAGAAGCAGTCCGCTCCATCTGACCACTCGTACTAAGTCCGAAGGAGTTGTCGTTTTTTGCCGCCCAGTTTCCCGGGAGACTACTACAAATAAGTTGGTAGACGAAGGCGCCGAACAATTATTTTTACAAAACAGTGACAAAGTTTACGGGATCGTCACCAGCCAAGTCTATTGTCAATCCTGCAACCAACCGCCCGAAGCGAGCGAAAATCTGCGAAATACCCGTAAAAAAGCCTTTTTCGAGGGTTGGAAATTACCTTTCCGGGAGAAACTTTCTCCAAATATTTTTTGTTCCTACATTGTCTTGAAAGATTAACTTGTTTTAAGCCTTTTTTTTATTGAATTTTACAGCCGGAAAACAAATCGTGACTTGATTTGCTTTCGATTCACCAAGAAGATACCGGCGACTCGCTGTCGCCGCACCGATAAAGTATAGTATGTATAGTTGGAGTCCGCCATGTGGTTTTACCGTATGGCGGCTTTGTTTTTCTCATACCCCCTGGCCTGGCCGTTTCGTACGCTACCATTGACAACAACAGATTTGGCACCGCTCCAACCGGAGGGTCATCCCGACCGTAGTGGAGGGATCTCCCGCTCCCAGTACCTAATCCCTTTCAGAGGACTTTTTATAGCAACAGGAGATCCTTCAGTTCCACTGCGTTCCATTCAGGATGACCATCCGGCAGATGGCGTTACCATCGAGTACAACAGGTTTGGCGCCGCTCCAACCTCCGGGTCATCCCGCAGTGGAGGGATCTCCCGGTCCCCGGACCAATCCCTTTCAGAGGACTTTTTTACAGCAACAGGAGATCCTTCGACTCCGCTGCGCTCCGCTCAGGATGACCGTCCGGGTGGTAGCCTCCGGCTACCATTGACTTCCATTGACAACATCTATTTGTCATCTCCGCTACAAGGTGTTTTCGCAAAAAACTTTTTCTCAGGAAGACGCCCTTACAATCAACCGGTGGGACAACACAACGGTATCCGTTTCTGCCCCTCCCTGACCGTTGAGTTGACGGATTAAAGCCGTAAGCGCGGTTTCGCCCATTAATTCACCCTGGTATTGGATGGTCGTCAGTTGCGGTTCCACGAAACCCGCAATCGGATCGTCGTTGAATCCCACCACCCGGGCGGTAGCAGGCATCGGGTGTCCCCTTTCCTTCATAGACTGGATAAACCCGATCGCACAAAGGTCGTTCGCGATAAAAAGCCCTTCAGGCATATCCGCCATTCCGATGATCCGGTCGGCAACCGCCGCGCCCGCCTGCACGCTGAGATCGTTGCTGAGAAGCAGCTCTTCCGAAAATACAAGGCCTGCTTCCCCAAGCGCGCATAAGTAACCCCTGAACCGCTCGGCATATACATTTCGTTTCAAGTTTCCCGTCACATGCATGACGCGCGAACAAGTCGCCAGCAAATGCCGCGTCGCCTCCCGGCCAGCCTCAAAATTATCTATTATCACCCGGGCAGCCCCGAATTGAGGTTCGGGAACCCGGTCAAAAAACACCAGCGGAATATTGTACCGCCGGAATTTTTCAAGATGCCCCAGGTCGTCCGTGTCGTAGGCCAATGAAACCAGGAGGCCGTCTACCCGGCTGTTGAACATGGTCGCAGCCGCCGCAATCTCTTTTTGTGACGACTCGAGCGACTGCGCAATCAACAGGTTATACCCTGCATCATTCGCAACCCTTTCCATTCCCGCCAGAACCGCCGACATGAAGCTGCTGTTGAGCCTGGGCACAATAACGCCCAGGATATTGGTACGTTTCCGCCTGAGGTTGCTCGCGAAAGCATTTCTCCGGTACCCCATTTCCTCAGCCTTCAACCTGACCAGCCCCTTTGTCGCGGAATGAATAGCGGGATGGTCTTTTAACGCGCGGCTAACGGTTGCCGCGGACAAACCGAGTGCCGCCGCGATGTCATAAATGGTAACGTCTTTCTCCATGTAGTGAACAGTACCACCAAAACTAGTAAACCCCCACCATATAATAATGGTATTTTTGATAGAAAAAACTTTAATGCAATCGGTTGCAATTTCAAAATCGTCTGTCAATATTTGTGCAAATGATTATTACTGCTTTTCGTCAATGAAACACACCATGCGCTGGTTCGGACCGAATGACCCGGTATCGCTGATGAACATCCGGCAAGCCGGATGCACTGGCGTGGTAACCGCATTGCACCAGATCCCGGTCGGCGACGTCTGGGACCTGCCCGCTATACGGGCACGGAAGGCAGCCGTGGAAGCTGATAATTCCGGCGTGCGCCCCCTCACCTGGGAAGTGGTGGAAAGTCTTCCCGTCCACGAAGCGATCAAAAAAGGACTGCCCGAAAAGGGAAAGCTGATCGGGCAATACATCCGGTCAATGCAGAACCTGGCCCATTCCGGAATCCGGACCGTCTGCTATAATTTTATGCCGGTCCTGGACTGGTCAAGGACAGACCTCAACTATCCGCTGCCTGACGGAGCCACTACCCTCCGGTATGTCTGGGAGGATTTTGCATGCTTTGACCTTTTTATCCTGAAACGGGAAGGAGCCGAAACTGCCTATTCCGAAGCCGTCCGAGCGGGCGCCTATCAGAAATGGAAACACGCCACACAACACGAAATCAGCCGGCTCACTGACACCGTGCTTCTTGGATTACCTGGTTCCGGAGAAAAATTTGAGCTCGGACAGTTCAAAGAAATGCTCGCAGAATATGCCGATATCGGGGAAGAGGGCCTGAGCGCAAACCTGGAAGCGTTCCTGCGCGAGATAGGCCCCGCCGCCGAGGAAGCGGGGATCAACCTGTGTATCCATCCTGACGACCCGCCCCGTCCGTTACTCGGGCTTCCCAGGATAGTGAGCACAGCTGCTGACATCTGCCGGCTTCTGGCGGCATACCCGGCCGATAACAATGGCCTGACCTTCTGTACGGGTTCGCTGGGCGTAAGGGAGGATAATGCGCTTCCTGACATCTTCAGGAGCTTTGCTGACCGTATTCACTTTATTCACCTCCGAAGCACACGCAGGGAAAACAATTCTTTCGACTTTCATGAAGCTCCTCACCTCGAAGGCGATGTGGACATGTACGCCGTGATACAGGCGATCAGGACAGAAGAAAGGAGACGCCATGCAACCGGCCATGAATGTCCTGAAATACCCATGCGCCCGGACCACGGCTTCCGGATGCTGGACGATCTGGACAAAGATACTTACCCCGGTTATTCCGCTATTGGCAGGCTCAAAGGCCTCGCCGAGCTACGCGGTCTTGAGCATGCCATTGAACGAAATTTCTTATCTCACCCATAACCTTCAGATAATGCCCGGGAACAGTCCTCTTGACGTATTTTCGCTAACAGGCCGGATTGCGCTGATAACCGGTGGCGGAAGCGGTATCGGCTTCCATATCGCACAATGTATGGCATCCTCCGGCGCGACGGTGATCATTACCGGCAGACGGGAAGAAGTGCTGAAGGAAGCGGTTGCTAAAATCGGCGACCGGGCCGCGTATGTCGTAAATGACATCACCCGCACCGGCGAACTATCCGACCTTGTAAGCGGGATAGAATCTTCAGTGGGCCCGATTGATATTCTGGTAAACAACGCCGGTATCAATATGAAAAAACCTACTCTCCTGGTCACCGACGAGGAGTTTTCAAAAATTTTGCAAACCAACCTCCAGGCTGTCTTCTCGCTAACCCGCGAGTGTGCGAAGCGAATGGTAGAAAGGAAACGGGGCTCCATTATCATGATCTCGTCGATGGCTTCTCTCTATGGAATTGACCGCGTCATTGCCTATTCCGCCTCCAAAGCAGCGGTAGACGGAATGGTACGGGCGCTCGCTACCGAACTTTCTCCGTCGCAGGTACGCGTAAATGCGGTTGCCCCGGGGTTCATCGAAACGCCCATGATGCTGAAAGCGATGAATGACGACCCCTCCAGGCGGGACAAAGCAATGGACCGTACGCCCATGGGTTCCTGGGGAAAGGCCGAAAATATCGGCTGGGCCGCTGTTTTCCTGGCTTCGGAAGCCGCCGGCTTCATCACCGGAGTGACCCTGCCTGTCGACGGGGGAAACTCCATCGGCTTTTAATCTTTCTTTCCTTTTTAATATGATTTTCATGAAAGCGTCTCCGCCCGCATTACTGATACGCCGCGCCGCCCTGATCATCCTGGTGCTTTCGGGGATTTTCCCGGCCAAAAGCTTTGCCCGGAAAAAAACAAACTGGAAAAACATCAGCATTCTTTTTTATACCAAAAACGGGAAAGGCTATGTGCACGACAATATTCCGAACTCTATCCTGGCCATCCGGGCGTTAAGCGCCGAATACGGCTTTAAAGTCGATGCCACGGAAGATCCGTCCGTTTTTTCGGATGACAACCTGAAACAATACGATGCGATCGTATTTTCCAACACCAACAACGACGTTTTCGATACGGAAGCCCAGCGGGTCGCCTTCATGCGCTACATCCAGGCCGGCGGCGGGTTTGTCGGTATTCATTCCGCCTCCGGGACCGAGCGCAAATGGAGGTGGTTCAAACAGCTGTTGGGTGCTACTTTTTACTGGCACGACAAATTTCAGCCTTTCGACGTAATTGTGCTGGACGAAGCACATCCGTCGCTAAAGCATCTTCCCAACCGATGGAACCGCGCCAAAGGCGATGAATTTTACTTCCTCAAGGAAATGGGCGTCAATTTGCGCATCCTGGCGGTCAACGACGTCTCAACGCTGAAAGGTGAAGACCCGAAGCGCCTGGACACCTTCGGCGAGGTATTCCCGTCGGTATGGTGCCAGGAATTTGACGGGGGAAGGTCGTGGTACACCTCTCTCGGGCATGATAAGAACGATTATTTCGACCCCGACTTCAGGATACACATTCTCGGTGGAATTGAATGGGTGGTTGGCGGCGCCCGGGATCGAGATTATAAAAAAGCCTATGCAAAGACTTCCCGCGACGGGGCAAAAAATACCACCGGTAAGTAAACAGAAACCAATGCTAAAGAAATGGAAACTAACCAGGAAACCAGGCGATCTTTTTTAAAGAAAACGGCGGCTGCCACCATGGTAGCGGCTTTCCCCACCATCGTACCGGCATCGGTATTCGGAAAAAGCGCACCCAGCAACCGGATCAACATCGGCCAGATCGGCTTCGGCCGTATCGGCAGATCCCATGACCTGCCGGAGATTCTGAAGGTGGATTTCGCTCAGGTAATCGCCGTTGCCGATGTCGACCGGAAACGCGCCGCCATGGGAAAGGAATGGATTGAGTCCCAATACGCCCAAAAAACCGGCAAAAAGAATTACGTTGACGTTAAAACCTACGCAGACTACCACGAACTGATCGGTAGCAAGGAGATTGACGCAGTGGTAATCAGCACTCCTGATCACTGGCATGCGCAACCCGCAATGGAAGCTGCTATCGCCGGAAAACATATCTACCTGCAGAAACCCACCTCGCTCACCATACGTGAAGGCCGCCAGATGAGCGATGCCGTGCAGAAATCCGGTGTTGTTTTTCAGCTTGGGAGCCAGCAAAGGTCAGCTCACCCGTGGCCACAATTTAAGAGGACCTGCGAACTGGTCAGGAATGGCCGCATCGGCGTCCTGAAAAGCGTTAAGGTAGGGCTTCCCGGAGACCCCGCCGGAGGAAATCCTGCCCAAATGCAGGTTCCTGAAAACCTGGACTACGATTTCTGGCTCGGCTCAACGCCGGAGGTTTATTATACGCTCGATCGCGTACATTCGCACGTTAACCTTGACGACCGTCCCGGGTGGCTGCGTTGCGAACAATTTGGCGCGGGGATGATCACCGGCTGGGGTTCGCACCATATTGACATCGCTCATTGGGGAATGAACACCGAACTCACCGGCCCGATCGAAGTTGAAGGCAGGGCTTCGTTTCCGACCTCGGGGCTATGGAATGTCCACGGCGACTTCAATGTCTCTGCCCGCTATGCCAACGGGGTTGTAATGGAGATTGGCGGCGACAATCCCAACGGGGTTCGTTTTGAAGGAAGCGAAGGATGGATTTTTGTTTCCCGCGGGAATGTAGGCGTGACGGCCTCCGACCCCACTGCTGCTGCAAAGAGCGGCGAAAAAAACGAAGCCTTCTACGCCAGCGACCCGAAAATTCTGGGTTCTGTCATAGGCAAGAATGAAACCCGTTTATACGAGAGTCCCGAACAGCACCGCAACTGGCTTGAATCCATCCGCGACAAAAAGGACACGATCAGCCCGGCGGAAATCGCGCATCGTTCGTGTTCAGCTTGCCTGATAGCGCATACGGCCATGAAACTGCAGCGCAAGCTGCGATGGGACCCGGACAAAGAAGAGTTTATCAACGACCCCGAAGCCAACACTACTCTGTCCCGACCGCAAAGAGGCAGGTATGGTACGGAAAAGGTCCGGTCGTGACCGAAGCTCCGGTGAATGATCCGGCACAGCTGCAGAGTCGGTCAATTTGATTATCTTGTCCGGGAGAAAGCCGGCATTTCCCGTCTTTTTTTAACCGTTTATGCCGGGGACTCGCTCCTTGAAAATCTGGTCAGGGAACCGGCGGGGCGGTAAACCGACTGTCCCCTAACGCTCAAACAAAATGATGGTTACCAACAATAGCATAAAAGTACTGAAGGCGCTCTTCACCTGGGTGGGGAGTGCTTTTTTTTGTATTTCGCCCGGCATGCTCTTTGCCCAGGCGAAAACGGGCCGGCCCAATATTGTCGTTTTCCTGGTTGACGATATGGGGTGGCAGGACACCTCGGTTCCCTTCTGGTCTCGGAAAACCGAACTCAACAAACGCTACCGTACGCCTCATATGGAGCAGTTGGCCAGAGAAGGCCTGAAATTTACCAACGGTTATGCCTTTCCGGTGTGTACCCCTTCCCGCGTCAGCCTGATCACCGGCGTAAACCCGGCACGGCACCACATTACGCACTGGACTTCTCCCAACCCGGACACCAATACCGATTATGCTGACACCACGCTCAATTTCGTTCCCTGGAATATACAGGGAATGAGCCCGGTCGCCGACATCCCCAATACCTACCATGCTACCGCCCTACCCGCTTTACTAAAAAATGAAGGGTATTTTACCGTGCTGAGTGGCAAAGCCCATTTCGGTTCCGGCGGTACACCGGGGGCCGACCCAATCAACCTTGGGTTCGACGTCAACATCGCAGGCAGCTCCATTGGGCATCCGGCAAGTTACTATGGCGAACAGAACTATGATAAGCCGGTGAATGGCAAGCCGAACCGGAACGCAGTACCCGGTCTGGAAGCCTATCATGGAACCTCAACTTTCCTGACGGATGCCATTACCACAGAGGCGCTGAAAGCACTGGAAGCTCCCATTCAAAAAAAGCAGCCTTTTTTCCTGTATCTTTCACACTATGCCGTTCACACGCCAATCACGCCGGATCCCAGGTATGTAGACCGCTATCTCAAAGCCGGGCTCGACACCATAGAGGCCAATTACGCATCGCTGGTAGAGGGAATGGACAAAAGCCTGGGCGACCTGATGACATTTCTCAAAACAAAAAAAATAAGCGGAGAAACGGTCATTTTCTTCGTTTCGGACAACGGAGGTCTCAGCACTCCGCCACTCAGGGGGGGGAAAGGCTACACCCACAACCTACCGCTAAGAGCCGGTAAAGGGTCGGTTTATGAGGGTGGAATCAGGGTTCCGTTGCTTGTCAAATGGCCGGGTATTGCGCCCGCAGGAAAGGAAACCTCCACGCCCGTTATTATTGAAGACCTGTTCCCGACCATTCTCGAAATAGCTCAGGTCAGGAACCCCAAATTTATCCAGCCGCTCGACGGCCGTTCTTTTACCGCTACCCTGCGTAAACCTGACGTGCATGATGGTTCCAGGGAATTCCTGTGGCACCATCCGCACCGTTGGATCCCGGCCGAAGGACCGAATATTCACTGGTCAAGCGCTTTCAGAAAAGGCGACTGGAAACTGGTCTACGACTACCGCGCCAGGAAGCTTGAACTGTATAACCTGAGAGAGGACATTGGAGAAAATCATAACCTCGCCGCCAGGCACCCCGAAAAAACCAGGGAGCTCGCCGTTCAGTTTACGCGCCGTCTGAAGGAAATGGGAGCGCAAAGACCAGTCTGGAAATCCACCGGCCAACCTGTCTCCTGGCCGGACGAGCTTCCCGGTGGTGCTGCCGGGAAATAAGCGTTCTGCAGGCTGGCCGGCACTGACCGGAAACGGTAAACCTTCTGCGAGTATATTTATCCTTCGTTCCGGATAATTAGTTGACAATACTTCCGGTACACGATTTTGTCTAAACCTATCACCGATTCTCATGGAAGAGACGAAAGAGCAACTCAATAGAAGAACCTTTATCCAGACACTATCCGCCGCTACAATTGGCGCCGGACTTTCAGCTCCGACCATCCTCACGGCAGGCGCTGACACCGCGAAACCTGCTTTATTAGGTGGGCCCAAAGCCCATCCCGGGCAATTTCCGCAATGGCCCATTTTCGATAAAAGTGAACACAGCGCCCTTTCGGAAACCCTGGAAAGCCGGCATTGGGGACGTCTTAACAACAACAGCACGGTAAAAAAATTCGAAGCCGAATACAGCAGGCTAACCGGCGCTGAACGCACCCTGGCTGTTTCCAGCGGGACCAGCGCCCTTTATACCATCCTGGGAGCACTCGATATCGGGCCGGGTGACGAAGTAGTTATTCCGGTCTATACCTTTATCGCTACCTATAATGTGGTGGCGCTTAACTACGCATTGCCGGTATTTGTCGACACCGACCCGGAAAGCTTCCAGATTGACGCCTCCAAGATTGAGGGCGCTCTTACAAAAAATACAAAAGTGATCATGCCGGTCCACATCGGCGGATCGCCGGCTGATCTTGACCGCATCATACCGATCGGTCAACGCGCCGGTATCCCGGTAGTCGAAGACGCCTGCCAGGCACACCTCGCCGAATGGAAAGGGAAAAAGGTAGGAACGATCGGACTGGCCGGAGCATTCAGCTTTCAATCCAGCAAAAATCTCAACTCCGGCGAAGGCGGCGCCATTATCACCAATAACAGCAAGTTTGCGGACGCATGCTACGACTTTCATAACCAGGGGCGCGGCGGCAATACATCAGGATTTCTGGCAGGTTCCACCGGCACCCGCGGAACCAACCTCAGAATGACCGAATTCCAGGGCAGCCTTCTGCGTGCCCAGATGGCCCGCGTCAATGCCCAGACAAAGCATCGTTGGGAAAATGCGCAGTACCTGAATAAAATGCTGGCCGAAATTCCCGGCATTACCCCTGCCAAGCTTCATGCCGGCACCACCATGAGCGCCTATCATCTCTACATGTTCCGGTATAACAAGGCTCATTTCGCCGGTCTCAGCCGCGAAAAATTCCTCGAGGCACTCACGGCAGAAGGTATTCCCAATTCTCCAGGATATGGCCGGATGAATAGCGAAACCTATGTAACTGCCCTTGCCGGCAATCGCCACTACCTGAGTGTCTACGGGGAGAAAAGAATGAAAGAATGGCTCGAGCAAAACCAATGCCCGCAAAACGATCACCTCACGAAAAATGAATCTGTGTGGCTTTTCCAAACCATGCTCCTCGGCAGCCGCCAGGAAATGGAGCAAATTGTGGAAGCCGTCAGAAAAATACAGAAATACGCAAAAGAGCTTGCTTAGGGGGGTGAGGTTTGAGGGATGAGGTGTGAGGTTTAAACTCAGGCCCGTACCTTAAACCTCGCAACCCAAACCTTTACTCCTATGAAACAACTTCTTATAATTGCTTTCGCGTGTGTGTTCAGTTTCGGCAATGCCCAAACAGCCTTCAAAGCAGGTATGGCAAGCGAAAGCATTGAACCGGGCGACGAGTCGTTTTCAGTGGCATTGTCCGGATATGCGGGCCCCTGGGCCGGTCGGTTTGCGGTACAGTGGCTTCCGGAAGGAACTTTGAACCAGCACCCCGGAATATTGGCTGAACAGAAAAAAACAACCGGAAAACCTGTAAAAGCCGAGGGTGTTTCTTACCGGATTTCAGCCGGCGACCATATTAGCTTTCAGCGCGGAAAAGGTAAAGATACCGGCGCGACACCGGCACTCCCGGGCCTGAAAAGCTTCGTTGTTCAACATCCCTATGTGTATGCCTGTAATGGTACCGATACCTTGTACCGGTTTCATATCGACAACCCCGATAACGGCTGGAACCGCGCCTTGTATGCCAACGGAGCGATCCGCAAAGTAACGCTCCAAAAGCTGTTCAAACACGAAGGAAGGCTTTTCGCGGCAAATGACGCCGACTCCCTTTTTTCAGCATCACTGATTCACGGCTCAAAGGAGGAACATCTTTACGCCCGCGCGCTGGCGATTGAAGAAAATAAGGAAAAAGTGGTGATACTCTGTATGGACCTGTGCGGGTTCAACAGCGATTTCATCCAGGATGTGAAGCGCGTCATTTCCAAAAAGACGGGTACAAACGAGAACGCAATTCTTATCAACGCGTCGCATACCCATTTTGTGCCGGGCACACAAAAGTGGCTCCCCTGGGCGCCCCATAACCGGTATCCTGACGTCAATTACCTGTACAAAGTAGTCAAACCGGCCATGGTTCGCGCGGCGGTAGAAGCCACTTCCAAAATGTTCCCGGCCGATATTTCGTTCGGCCGCGGCACGACAGACATCGGCGCCAACCGCAGCAACGGCACTTCGAAAGAGCCGTATGACAACGCCGTCGACGTGCTCAAAGTAGAAAGCCAGGACAAGAAAAAACAGGCTGTCATGGTGTTGACCGGCTGCCACCCGGTCTTCGGAACAAAGGGAATCCGGCATTTTACTATCAGCAGTAACTACCCGGGTTTCATGCGCAGCGCGGTAGAAAAGGCAGCCTCCACCCCGACACTCGCCCTTTTTATGCAGGGGTGTGCCGGCGATATTAACCCGAAAGACGAACCGGAGATCAGCGGGCAGAAACTCGCCGATGACGTTCAGGAAGTTTTGCAAAGCCAAATGACCCCGCTTTCTGGTAAGATCAGCTTCCGCATGGACTCTTTACTCGCCCCTACCGATCCCTGGGACAAGAAAAAAACAGAAGCATTTAAAGCCGAAAATGCTGCGCTCGGGGGAGACATGGTCGGTGAACGAAACGTAGCCTGGGCCAATTTGATGCTTAAGCATTATGAGAAGAACACAATGCCTGCCTCCATGCCGATTTACATCCAGACGCTCAACATCGGGCAGTGGAAACTGATTGGCCTTTCGCGGGAAGTCGTTACAGAATACGGGCTCGCCATTAAGAAAATCTGGCCTGACCAAATGGTCTCGGTAGCAGGCTATTGCAATGATGTTTCCAGCTACCTTCCTACCGAACGGCATATCCGGACCAAGGTATATGAAGGCGACGGATCTTATTTCTGGTATGGGCAGCCTTCGGCTTTCCCGCTTGACATCCTTGACAGGGTCGTTAACCGGATCCGCGCAAAAGGGTATTAAAATCCGCCTGATATGTAACAAATGGTCAGCTTCCACCGTTGATCATTAACCGCAGGAGGAGGTGTGTGCTTGAGGTAGGTGAGCTGCTTTCTCACTTCAAGGCTCACACCTTCTCCCTGCAACCCACATCGTTTAATGATATGAAAAAGTTATTTACTACCCTGTTTTGCCTGACAACGCTTCAGGGGTTTGCTCAATTTGGTGTGAGCTACCACCAATCCAACATGCCATTTGTCGGGTTTAATTATGAAATCGCAGACAGGTTCATGCCGGAGCTGCGTTTTGGTATGGACACCCACGCGCATGATATGTCTGTTGAAGCTGTAGCCACTTACCAGTTTCTGGACAAGGAAGAAGTTGAGGTATATGCGGGTTTGGGCGGAAGAGCCAACCGGCATGCAGGGCTGGTAGCGCCGATAGGCATTCACGTTTTTCCTTTTCCTTCCCGGAACTTCGGGTTTCACATCGAAGTTGCCCCGATTTTTACCGAGCACGATGACGCGATTGTCCGCGGGAGCTGGGGCATACGGTACCGGTTCAAAAAAAGGTAAAATTCATTACGTCAGGTCTTTTAGCCGCTCCAACCGGATCTGTTCTATTACCTGTTCAAGGCGGCCCAGTAACAGGGCGATGTCCTTTTGCGCGGGTTCCGCTTCCATGGTGGGTACGCTGCCGAGCAGCTCCTCGGGGCGTAGCTCCAGGACCTCTGCAATCAAAACCAACTGCGAAATCCTGAGTATCTGCCGGCCACACTCCAGGCGGCTGTAAGATTGCTGGCTAATTCCAAGCCGGTAAGCCATATATTCCTGTGAATATCCTTTTACCAATCTCGTCTGCCGGATACGGGCTGTAATTCGGGAATCTATCGTTTGCATGTCTGGTAAAGTAATAGCGTATAGTATGATGAAAGATCAAAAATAAACAAAACTGCGATCTGAATCAATTACGGTATTTCAAAGCCGGCAAAAACTCAACCCACTCACTATCAGCACATACTCATTCATGAAGTAACCTACCAACTTGGTTGGTTGGAGTTTTTCATCCTGGCGAAGAATCTTTGGCTATCAAATCAGTCATACTAAACTTCGATAGAATGAAAGCCAGGATTCACCTCTTATTCATGCTGTACTTAATTGCCAGTTGCAGCCGACCGTCCACTGATGTATCCGTAATAGCGCCACCGCTTACAATCCCGGCGGGTAAAGCGTGGCTTGAGCGCCACCCTTCCCATCCTTTAGCGGATTACCGGCTCCTCTGGCAATCTGCCGAGCTCCAAAACTTTAATGGCCAACCCATGGTCTGGATACCGATGCATCGCACCAAAGGAGCATTGCTTATTTCGGAAAACGAGCAGGGAAGCGAAAACCTGCAACGGCTGACGCAGCACGGATTGGCGGTCTACAAAGATGAAACCGGAAACACGACTGCCAGCATCGTAGCTCGATCCGAAAAACCGCAGGAAGCGCCAACTTACTTTTTTGACTACAAAACCGGTGCACTTGAAAGTATCTGGCAATTAAAAAATAATCGGCTGGCAGGTATAACGCCCGCAGATCCCAGGAATACCGCTGCAAAAACCAAAGAATGTCAAGCCATTTACAAGTGGGTTAATACCTGCGACAATACGTCAGTGCTGCGTAACACGGAATGCTGGGATTACCTGGCCCTTATTTACATTTGCTTACCTGACTTCCAGCATCATCTGCCGGGCACAAGCGGCGGCGGAAGCGGTGGCGGATCCGGTACCGGCGGCGGCGGCGGACTCCTTCCAGGCGGAGGAGGGGGATTAAGCCCGTTTATTAAGAGCCCCTTTGTGATTGCTCCTGAGCTGGTTAATTTTTCACTTTCCTTCAATACACTAACGTCCTGGAAAACCACATTTTTTCTATCGGAAGCAGAATCACTGCTCAACATGAAGTTTACACAGGAAGAAGTAAATTACCTGGAAACTTTCCCCCAATCCGACCTGGAGGCAATACTTACCTGGATCAAGGAGTTTGGGTCTATTGATGTGGGATTTGTGGAAAGAAAAAAAAGAGAGCTAAGTGATAGATTTATTCCGGAGGAAAAGGCTGTATTATGGCAATATTCTCAAAATAATACGACAAAATACCGTCTCAATATTTTACGTTATGGAGCCAATGCCCTCATCGCGGGAAAAGCAACAGCAGCCTACTTCAATAATTCAGTTGCGTCAACCTGCAGTTCCTGTAAAGGGAACGCCTACAAGCATGCCTTGTTCAGGATATTGGACGCAAATTCATTTGGTCGGGAAACTTCCAGATTACTTGGCGAGGCGCATGAGGCAGATCAGCAGCAAAACGCCCCGGAAACTATTATGGACAGAAAGAACAACACCGAGGGGCTTCGTATATACGATTCCTACCGAAACAGCATAAACAATTTATTTTCATGGGGATCCCATGTCGGTCAGGCCATGACGGATGGCAGGCTGGTATTTTTGATCGAAAAATCAGAGCGCCCCTCAAACGTTGCTGATCCCCTCCTTCCAGATCCGTTTTAAGCGATGGCATATCTTTGGAACAGATTTATTGTATCAAACTATTAAACATCAACAACGCCTCTGAATGTACCGTAATATGAAACTTGTCCTTTATTTCCTGGTAGTTGGTTTGGGAGTAATTTCAGCCGTCTTTCTCCTGCTGCCTCGCACTCCATCATTTCAACCGTGTGATACTTTTCACACTATGTTTGGCAGCGATTCGGTCACGTTTCCGCTCGAAGGTCGGGATGCAAAGCATAAATTTGGAGGTCTTGGGTTTGATACTGTTACCCCATTTTTCTGGTTCAAAGAAAAGGGCGATACAACAATTCGGCTAAGGATACATAAGGGTCACGAAGCTGACAGGTTCACCTACCTTGGAAAAGACAGTTCATTTTTCCGGGAAAACGGCAAGTGGCTGGAAAACTACGATCTAAAAGGAATCTATTCCTACCTTTTCTACTTCCCGGCGGCAAGGTACGAGGCGACTTGCTCGGATGCAGAAAAGAAGTATGGGCGGGATTGGAAAGAAAAAACTTCCTTTAACAGCAAAATTCCCTATCGGATCTGGAAAATCGGTCCCTGCCATCACCTGTTGGTGTACAGGAAGAAACGTTACCAAATGGTAGATGAAACACCCGATGACAAGGAGTATACTTATGTGATGTTTATCTATAACCTCGCGGCGGAAGAAGCGGACGACGCCGTAGAGCTGGACGGGGGCATAAGAAACGACTTTCGCTCGCTTTCAGAAATCCGGTGATTCGCATCCAAATCAGCAAATAGGGCGACCGGAGCCGGTCGCCCTATAAAGCGGCCCAGACTTCTGCCATAATCGCGTTCCACTGCTTCATCCCGGCATCAATGCTGAAGTCTCTATAGCGTAATTTTGAAACGGCGGGGTTGCAACTAACTTCACCTGTCATTACCTTTCTCATTCCGGATACCAATTGCTTTACGCTGATGTCTTCCGTCACCAACCCCATGCCTTCCACCAGTAACTCGGAAACTCCTCCGGACGGGAAAGAAACAATAGGCTTCCCCAATGCGGCTACTTCCATCATCACCAGGGGAAAAGGATCCTGCCTGGAGGTCAGGATAAACCCGTCGGCAGCCTGCAAAAAAGCCAGGTACCGGTCTTTTTGTTTGCCGGGCAAATGAATTCTCGTGCGCGAACCGGAATGGGCAATACGGTTTTCAACCCAGCTGATATAGCCATCCTGCGGACCGCCGCCGCCCACCCACATCAGATGAACACGTTCATCATCCAGCAAATCTGCTATATCCGGGAAGAAATCAAACCCCTTTCGTTCCGATGGGACACCGGACATAGCCCATACAAAATGATCTTCCGCGATACCCAGCTCTTCCCGCACCTGTTTGGCAGGTGTCTGATCCGCGGGCTCAGCAATGTCTTCGATAAATTCATAACAAAGCGATACGTTCTCAGCCCCGGCCTGTTTTATGCCGGCATAGGTAGCCTCGGAACACCCGATCAAACGAACCGCCTTCCCTATCATCAGCTCAAACTCCTCCCGGTTAACATAGGCATATGACAGGGGCATCTCATGAAAATGAACAACAAAAGGCACATTCAGTTCTTCGGCCACCAAAGCGGCCTTGGGAAGCACTATCGTATTTAAATACCATAGATCCGCCTTGAAATCTTTCTGAATTTCTTTCAGCGCGGTAACAATCGGGTGCCGCCCAAGATGGTAATTAATCCTGTCGATTGTCTTGAAAGTTCCCGGTACTTTGTAAGCCCGGACGCCGGGCGGCAGATGATCCAGCAGCTCTCCTTCCGCGTAGGAGGCTACTGCCACCTCGTATTCATTTTTGTCGATCCGGTTAATAACATTCCATAACATCATCTCCGATCCCGTACGCGAAGCCAATGGCGTCAGGAACAATATTCTTTTCTTCCCGGTACTAGGTGTCTGCATATAACTTATCGACGTTTTCTTCAGGCTTTATTTTGAAGAAGTGTGCTTTATAGTTCAAAGTTTTCCAAAAATAGCTTACCAAAATCAGCGTTTTGCGCCGGAATATATGTTGTGTGGCATACTGTCCGCCTACTTTGCCGGTTTCCTTCAGGTTCATGACCAACCGCCAGCCATACACTACCGGGATCATGGAGAGGTAATGGACGAGCATCAGCAAATAATAAGGGATTCCATATTGCTTCCGCAGCCAGACCATATTTGCTACCTGCATCTGCACACTAAAACGATTGATCCACGAAATTCGTGAGCGGCGATACGGATTTTGATTCTCCAGGTGTAAAAAAATACAATCCTTGAACAGCTTAAGCTTACCCAGCCTGCCCAGTCTGCCCGACCATTCCACATCTTCGCCATACATGAAAAAACTTTCCTCAAAGCCCCCGGTCTTTTCAAAGGCTTCTTTCCTGACCATCATAAAGGCGCCTACAAGCCAGTCCCTTTGTTCCGGGTCGGCATATACCGGCTCGGGTAGTAGCCGGTCCAGGAGATTGGCGAAAAACCTCCCCGGCGGCACGATAAAAAAAGACTTTCGAAAGTCGTTAAAGCTCTGGTAAAACGGCATTGGCTGACGGTTCCCGTCATATTGATAAGCCGCTGCGGCTACTATTTCAGGATCGGCATCCATTCGGCCCGCACAACGCGCTATAACATTGTCGATCAACAGCGTATCCGCGTTAAGCAACAGGAAATAACGGCCTTTGGCGTGGCGCATGCCCAGGTTATTCGCCCGTCCAAAACCGGCGTTGTACCCCATCTCAATCCAGTTTACTTCCGGGAAGCGCTCCAGTATCCGTCTTTTCCCCTTTTCATCCGTTTCATTGTTCACCACAATTACTTCAAACCGTATACCCTTCGTATGTTCATAAACGGTTTCAAGTGCGTCAATGATCAAGTCTGACGTTCGGTAATTAACAATGATAATCGATACCTCCATAAAATGCGGAAAACAAATAAACCCCAAACTTACGGCATAATAGCCAGTCTGATGCCGCGTTTATCGCCCGTTTAATCAATAGTAAACTCAAAGGCATCATAGGGTTCTGTCCGCCAGGCGAGATGCCTGGTGGCGGGCGATATGGCAAAAAGCGGCGAAAAGGTCTTTACACGAACCTTGCGCTCGCCGGGTAAAAATTCGAGAATTCTGAGCCAGCCGTCTCCGCCGTTACCGTGCCATCCGCCCCCGAGCGCCTGTGCATTGAACACCATCTGATTTACCGTTTTGCCCGCAGCGTTTTTGTCAGAACGAAACCCGATGTGACCTAACACATCGTCCGGCGCGCCGATATGCCCCGAAAAAACCATCCGTATGTTCCGCGAAGGCTTTACCAGCTTTTCCCAGACCGCCCGTCCATAGTTCCTGTCGGTAAGCGGATAGCCCTCCTTCTCAATCGTTTCACTTTTAGAATTCAGATAGGAATGCGTAAGAAGAATCACGAAATGATCCCGGTACTTTTCCTGGCTTAAAACTCTGCCGGCCCATTCCAATACGGCATCCCGCGGTGCAAATTCCAGCACCATAAAAAGCATCCGGGTGCCTTTCGGCGAATTCATTTCATAAACGGCATTGGTAAGCGTAGGAACTCCTTTTTCATCGGTTCCGACTTCGCGGAGCATCTCAAGGCTCAGGAAATTTTTATCCGACGGAAAGTAGCGGTCATAATGGGTTAGCCTGTTTTCCGCGCTTTTATAACCAAAATCGTGGTTACCTGTGGCCGCCACATAAGGTACCTTTCCGTCCAGCCGGGTAAAAGCACGGGCGGCTGCCTCCCATTGCAACTTACTGGGCTGGTCGCCATTGATTCCGTCCGGGTTGGGCATTTCATTTTGTTCCACCAGGTCGCCGGTACACAATACCATCCTTACGTTCAGCTTTTTGGCATTATCGGCAACCCAGGCGGTCATCAAGTCAAAAATCGGTTGGTTTCTGGCGAATTTCACGTAAGTCTGCGGATCAGGTAATAAAACCATCGACCAGGAATCAGCAGTTTCCAAACTCGGAGCCTGATAGGCCTGCTGCCCATTCAGTTCTGCATGAACCAGGCCGGTTAACAGCGCAATGGCAAAAAAAAGTTTTGTACGCATGAGGTGTGAGGTTTGAGGTTTGAGATGTTAGGTTTGGGGGGATGGGATGAAACGGGTGCTTCCCCTCAAAAAAAACGAGGCCTTAGCGGTAAGGCCTCGTTTGTATAAAAAGTACTTGAAATCAATCCTCGTCTCCTTCCAGTTCGCGATACGCGAGAATTCCACCGAGTACGTTACGCACGTTCGAAAAGCCCTGGCTTATCAGAAATTGCTTAGCCCTTTCACTTCTTGCGCCCGAACGGCAATGTACCAGAAGCTCCTCATCCCTGAGCGCTTCGATTTCATCCAGCCTGGACGGAAGTTCTCCCAGCGGAATCAGATGCGCGCCCAGGTTATCTTCTTCGTATTCATGTTCTTCCCTGACATCAATGAGGTTAACGGCTTCCCCGCTATCCAGTCGTTTTTTTAGTTCTTCTACGGTAATATCCATGATGCTTTTGAGTTTATTGGTTACAGGCGTGAGGTGTGAGATATGAGGGGTGAGCTATAACATTCCGTTCACCCCTCATATCTCACACCTAAAAGCTAATTCTGCGGTTCGGCAGTTCCGGGGTCTGCAATCCAGAGATCAACAACCTCTCCGACGCGGATGTTACTGCCGGCCGAAGGATTCTGCTTCGTAATGCTTCCGGGAGCGACGTCTCCTTCAACGGGAACAACAATCCGCTGCCCTACTTTTAAACCGGCGCCCACGATCTGAAACTCAGCTTCGTCCTCAAGCATTCCCACAACAGACGGCGTGGGGAAGGAGGTATTTCCGAGGCCGTTTCCTACCTCCAGGTCTATTTTTGATCCTTTGGGCACATCCTGCCCGGGCGCTATTTCCTGCCCGTTGTAAAACTGCTTAAGCACGGATCCGTGCGCCAGATCGGGCACATAACGCAAGGCACCCAACACAAGGCCGTTGCTTTTCAACAACAATTCGGCACTCTTGTGCGACATGTCAGTTACTTTCGGCATTTTGATAACCGGGACTGTCTGCATCACCACCGTGACATAGATTTTACGCCCTTCCTTCACTTTCGATCCCGGTTTCGGATATTGGCTGATCACCGCAAGGGGCGGCAGGCTCGTCACAAACGTGCAATCGCTGACTTCGTAATTCAGGTCGCGCTCGTCGAGAAAACTCCCGATCTTCCTTACGTCCATTTTCTGAACGTCCGGGACCGTGACCGATTGACCATGATTGGTGGTAAAAGGCAAGTAAACAAAGAAGAAACCCAGGAAAAAGACCAATATCAGGGCAACAATAATACCGATATGGATCAAGAGGTCTTTAGGAGAATTCGTACTGATCTTGGCCATTAACTTGTTAGCTACTTGCAATTTTCAACGGTAAAAATAACAGGAATATTTTATCAGCCAACAAAAGGAATTTCCCGACGGGCCAGTAAACGCGATACATACTTCCCCAGTACGTCGAACTCCAGATTGACCTGTTGCCCTACGGAAAGCGTGTGAAAATTGGTATGCTCAAAAGTGTAGGGAATGATAGCTACCTGAAATGAGCGGTCGGTCGTGTTGAACACCGTCAGGCTCACGCCGTTGATACAAATGGAACCTTTTTCCACGACAATATTGCCCTGCTCACCGGGATCAAAAGAAAAATCGAACAACCAGCTTCCCTCTTTGTCCTCAATGCCGGTACATACCCCGGTCTGGTCCACGTGCCCCTGCACAATATGCCCGTCGAACCGGCCGTTTGCAGGCATACATCTTTCCAGGTTGACGGGATCTCCGGGCCTGAGGCTCCCGAGATTTGTCTTACTCAGGGTTTCCTCCACTGCGGTGACGGAATAGCCGTCATCCGTCACGCCGGTAACCGTGAGACAGACCCCGTTGTGGCTTACACTCTGATCCACCCTGAGCTCATGCGCTACCGGCGCCTTAAGCCTGAAATTAATGTTGGTTCCCTGGCGCTCCAGCGAAATAACCTCCGCCATGGTTTCAACGATCCCTGTAAACATATTCAATGTCTTTAATCCGTCACAAAAATACGAAAATCCGGTCATAAACCCTTCCTGCTACTTCGCCGTACGATTCGGCCGGTGATCCCGTTGGTATCGCTTATATTTGCACTTCAAATGGCTTTTCGTCTCACTTCAGTTCCCGATCCATGTTTAAAAACAAAGTCTTCCGATACAGCACCCTCGCCATGCTGCTGGCAATCGTAGCCTATTTTCTCATCGAAACATTCTCCCCCCCCAAAAAAGCGCCGGGCATTGTTTCGAACGAGGAGCTCAATCCCGCAACATACGCCGAGCTGATTCAGGACGACCGGAAAGACCTGGAAAAATGGTTCAGGACCTCCGATGAATCGCCTATTGAAGACCAGGCGGCGTTTAAGGGCCTTGATTATTATGCTCCGGATATTGATTTCCGCGTCGTAGCAAAGCTGGTACCTTACCAGGGGGAAGACAAAATTCTCGAAATTCATAATACCGACGGCTCGGTTGACCCATACGAACGTTATGCATTTCTGCATTTTGAACTGGGAGGTTCTCCCCAGAAATTATTGCTTCTTAAACACGAAGGCGTATTTTCACTCATGTGGAAGGACGGTACCAGCGGGAAAACCACCTACGGCGGCGGCCGCTACCTGGACTTTACCGCCGCAGACATCAAGAGCAACCAGCTGGTGGTAGATTTTAACAAAGCTTACAGCCCGTACTGCGCCTACAACCACCAATATGCCTGCCCGTTGCCGCCCGCCGAAAATACTTTGACGGTATCCGTCGCTGCCGGGGAAAAATTTACGGCAGAAAAATAGTATTTTCGCACTTATTAGCCCTTTAGCGGGCGCCAACAGGTAAGCCGGTACCCGGAAAATGGCGGACGGCCATATATTTATTATTATTTACAAAAAGTGAAAATATCATACAATTGGTTGCAGGAGCTCGTCAAATTTGACGAATCGCCCGAAGAATTAGGCCGTATCCTGACCGGTACGGGCCTTGAAGTTGAAGGAATCGAAGAACATGAACTTATTAAGGGCGGCCTCAAAGAGGTGGTAATCGGCAAGGTGCTCACCTGCGAGAAACACCCGAATGCGGATAAACTGTCGGTCACTACCGTCGACGTAGGCGAGGCAGCACCGCTGCAGATCGTTTGCGGCGCCCCCAATGTCGCGGCGGGCCAGACCGTACTGGTGGCTAAAGTAGGCGCCGAACTCTATCCCACCGGAGCAAGCGAGCCGCTGAAAATCAAAAGAGCCAAAATAAGAGGAGTGGAATCTGAGGGAATGATCTGCGCCGAAGATGAGCTCGGAATCGGTTCCTCGCACGCGGGCATTATGGTCCTGGAAACGGAGCTGCCCGTCGGTACACCCGCTGCGCGCTACCTCGACATCCGGTCCGATCATACCATCGAAATCGGACTTACCCCTAATCGTGCCGACGCTGCCTCCCATTATGGCGTTGCCCGTGACCTGAAAGCAGCGCTGAACAAACCGGTTGCGCTGCCTTCGGTTGAGGCGTTCAGAGTAGACAACCATGACGCCCCCATCCATGTGGAGGTGCATGTGCCCGAAGCCGCTCCACGATATAGCGGCATTACCATGACCGGGCTCCGGGTAGGCGAATCTCCCGATTGGCTGAAACATCGCCTGGAGGTTATAGGTGTCCGCCCGATCAACAATATCGTTGACATTACCAATTACGTTTGCCACGAGCTGGGCCAGCCACTGCATGCGTTCGACTATCAGAAAATAGCCGGGCAAAGAATAGTGGTCCGGACTTTTGAAGAAGGTACCGGCTTCAAAACCCTGGACGGAGTATCCCGTAAGCTCCGCCATTTTGACCTGATGATTGCCGACGCAGAAGCGCCCATGTGTATTGCAGGCGTCTTTGGCGGCGAAGATTCGGGGGTTAGCGACGCCACTACTTCTATCTTCCTGGAGTCGGCCTACTTCTCGCCGGAGTGGGTCCGTCGGACTGCTCAGCACCACGGTTTAAAAACCGACGCTTCCTTCCGGTTCGAGCGGGGCACAGATCCTAACCTACCCGTAGTAGCGTTGAAACGTGCAGCACTTCTGATCGCGGAAATAGCCGGCGGAAAAGTCTCATCGGAAATAATCGACTTGTACCCGAATCCTGTCGAAAATTTCAGAGTGGCCGTCAAATACAAAAACATCGACCGGCTCATCGGCAAAAAACTGGACCGGTATGCGATCCAGAAAATCCTCTTCAACCTGGATATCCGTTACGAGATCGAAAATGAAGAGGGCTTCGTGGCAATAGTCCCGCCGTATCGTGTCGACGTTCAGCGTGAAGCCGACATCATCGAAGAGGTTCTCCGGATATACGGCTTCGACAACGTAGAACTTTCCGAGGACCTGAAGAGCGATTACCTTTCGCCCTTCCCTTCGAAGGACCCCGATGAACTTCTCCTCCGAACCGGCGGCATGCTGGCCGCCAACGGTTTTAATGAGATCATCAACAATTCGCTAGTAAAACCAACGCTTGAAGCAGCGCTGGCGGACGATCTTCCCGGGGAAGAAGTTAAAATTCTGAATTACCTGAGCGAAGATCTATCAATTCTCCGTCGGACACTTCTGTTCTCGGCACTCGAAACGGTAGCGCACAACCTGAACCGCCGGCAAAAAAATCTGAAGTTTTTTGAGTTCGGGAAAATCTATTTCAAAGAAGAGGCTGCTTACCGTGAAAAGAACCGGCTTTCAATTGTCATGACCGGCAATCAGATCCAGGAAAGCTGGGTAGCCCCGGCCAAAGCGCTGGCTTTTCACGACCTGGCGTTGGTGGTCAGCAACGTACTTTCGCTGATGCGCACCGGGACCGTCACGGCGCAAAAGTATGAAGGGAAGATATTTGCACAGGGCATTATCTGGAACAGCGGTAACCGGGAAGTAGCCCGCCTCGGACTGGTATCACCCGAGGTCGCCAGAACAGCCGGCGTCAAGTCAGAAGTATACTTCGCCGAGCTGGATTGGGACTACCTGCTAAAAAAATACAGCAGCGCCGTGGACTACCGTGAGGTGTCACGCTTCCCGGAAGTACGCAGGGACCTTTCCCTCGTAGTAGACAAAAATGTTCAGTTTGACGCGCTGGAAGCGCTGGCTTACCGTACAGAAAAAAAACTGATCAAAGAGGTCAACGTCTTTGATGTATACGAAGGAAAGAACCTGGAGGGCAAAAAGGCCTATGCCATCAGCTTCACTTTACTGGACGACGCGCGCACATTGACAGACCAGGAGATTGACCGGGTGATGCAAAAACTGATGGGCGCTTATGAAAAGGAATTCGGGGCAATCATCAGGAAGTAAACACTGAGGCGCTATGGCCAGCCATTCTTCGTCAAAAGACCTGAAAATAAGCATTGCTGCATTTGATGAGAAGCTTCAGATTATGCTCAATGCGCAGGCGCGGCTGAAGTGGGAACTGGATGACCTCAGACAAGAAAACAAGAAATTACGTGAGGAAAGCACGAAATTCAAGGCGGAGTACCAAGAAATAAAGAAAAAACACAGACAGCTAGAGAAGGATTTTAAAAAATCCAGATATTTTGCTAAAATTGTAACCAATAAACTGACGCCAACAGGTGGTATTTCAGAATTGAAAGAAGTCATTGATCATTATATAGAAAGCATTGATGCTGTCATTGCGAAGTTAAGGCAAACGCTGTAAAGCTTGAAGTTGTGGATGAGCACGTAACGGTCTTTTTCAAGGTAATGGACAGGGGGTTTCACCTGCATGTCCCTGCTGATCAGGAGCAATATTATATTCGCGCAAAGGATTCATTCCGGCGAATGGTTGAAAAGTACAAAGGGAAAGGACACGATGAGATGGAGGCGATGGCACTTACTTCTATAGACAGCATTGTTAGTTTGCAGCGTAACTACGATCAATTGGAAAAGCAAAAGCAACAGCTTGCGAATATGATAGCAACATGGGACACGAAAGTGGAAAAATCCTTAAAAAACTAGCATTTGAAGCGAATTGAAAGCGTTCTTCCTTCTTCTTTAAAAATACCTACCTGTTGAAATCGGTGTTTTTCATAAACACATTTCATTATATCAGGTAAAAATATGTCAGAGTACGTACTGTTAACGCTCGCCATCCCCATAGCGCTTGTAGCGGGGCTGTTTATCGGAAAAATGGTTTTTAAGCGTTCATTCCAGCATAAGGAAGCTGAAGCTGAAAAAAGAGCCGAGGAAATCATCAAAAATGCCGAACTGACGGCCGAGAATACCAAAAAGGACCGTATCCTGGAAGCCAAGGAGAAGTTCCTTAAATTGAAAGCAGAATTTGAGGAGGAAAGCAACCGCAAACGGAATCTGCTCATCTCCAACGAGCAGAAGCTGCGTCAAAAGGAGCAATCGCTCTCGCAATCACTTGAGCAACAGAAACGCCGCGAGGCCGAGATCGACAACCTCAAAAACAACCTTTCCCAGCAGATCGAAGTTGCCAGTCTGAAGCGCGAAGAAGCCGAAAAAAGCCTCAAGCTCCAGGTTTCACAACTTGAAAAAATAGCGAATCTCACCGCCGATCAGGCCCGTGATCAATTGATGGATGCCCTCAAGGCGGAAGCTGATTCAAGGGCGGCTTCTTACGTTAAAAGCGTCATGGAGGAGTCGAGGCTTACCGCTACCAAAGAAGCAAAAAAGATTGTAATTGAAACCATCCAGCGGACAGCGGCCGAGAACGCAATAGAGAACTGTGTATCGGTTTTCAACATCGAAAACGACGATATTAAAGGAAAAATTATCGGGAGGGAAGGACGCAATATCCGGACTCTGGAAGCTGCTACCGGCGTTGAAATTATCGTTGACGATACCCCCGAAGCCATTGTTATCTCCGGCTTTGACCCGGTAAGAAGAGAAATCGCGCGCCTCTCCATGCACCGCCTCGTGCAGGACGGCCGGATTCACCCCGCCCGGATTGAAGAAATTGTGGCGAAAACCAAGAAAAATATTGAAGACGAGATTGTCGAAATCGGAGAAAGAACCGTTATCGACCTCGGGATACACGGACTCCATCCGGAACTCGTAAAAATGATCGGAAGGATGCGCTTCCGGTCTTCGTACGGGCAAAACCTGCTTCAACACTCCAGGGAAGTTGCTAAGTTGTGCGCTACCATGGCGGCGGAACTCGGCCTGAATGCCAAACTTGCAAAACGGGCCGGTCTCCTTCACGATATTGGAAAAGTATGGCACGAAGAGTCCGAAATGCCGCACGCCATTCTCGGGATGGAGCTTGCTAAAAAATACAAGGAGCATCCGGAAGTATGTAATGCTATTGGCGCCCACCACGACGAAATCGAAAAAACAAGTATGATTTCGCCGATTATCCAGGTGTGTGATGCCATTTCGGGTTCCCGGCCGGGCGCACGCCGCGAAATGATGGAATCCTACATCCGCCGGTTGAAGGACATGGAAAACCTGGCGCTTTCGTTTGAAGGTGTCGAAAAATGCTACGCAATCCAGGCAGGACGCGAACTAAGGGTGATCGTAAACTCCGAGAACATCAACGACGAAAAGGCAAGCATGCTTTCGTTCGACATATCTCAGAAAATAGAAAAAGAAATGCAGTATCCCGGCCAGATCAAGATTACGGTAATCCGGGAAATGCGTTCTGTAGCATACGCGAGGTAGCCTGCTTCCCCGAATTATGGCCTACGAAAATCTGAAAAACGAAGAAAAGCTTAAGATAGGTACCCTGGGCGAACTAAAAGCTGCAGGGTACCGGTCTTTTACGGTGAAAGAAGAGCTTCGCCGGAATCTCCTGTCCAGGATCCGCACGGGAGAACCGGTCTTCGCGGGTATCTGGGGTTACGAGAAAACAGTAGTCCCGGATGTGGAAAGAGCAATCCTGTCCATGCACAATATCAATTTCCTGGGATTGCGCGGGCAGGCAAAAACCAGGATGGCGCGCTCGATGGTATCGCTGCTTGATACCTACATTCCGGTGCTGGCTGGCAGCGAGCTGAATGAAGATCCCCTCCGGCCGCTTACCAAAACGGCCGCCAGAATATTGGAAGAAGAGGGCGATGAAACCCCGATCGCCTGGCTGCACCGCGATGAGCGGTACACCGAAAAACTCGCCACACCCGACGTTTCTGTCGCAGACCTGATTGGGGACGTAGACCCTATTAAGGCCGCGACCCTCAAGCTACCTTATTCTGATGAACGCGTCATCCATCTCGGTTTGATTCCGCGCGCCAACCGGGGCATTTTCGTCATTAATGAGTTGCCGGACCTGCAAGCCAGAATCCAGGTGGCGCTTTTCAATATCCTCCAGGAAGGAGATGTCCAGATCCGGGGTTTCAAATTCCGGCTACCGCTGGACATACAATTCGTATTTACTGCAAACCCGGAGGATTATACCAACCGGGGCAGCATCGTAACCCCGCTTAAGGACCGCATCGACAGCCAGATTGTGACCCATTATCCACTGTCGATTGACATGGCCAGGAAAATAACGGGTCAGGAAGCCAAAATCAAAAGCGGGCAATCCGATTTGGTCAGGGTGCCCGAGTTACTAAAAGATCTTATTGAACAAGTAGCTTTTGAAGCCCGCAACAGCGACTACGTGGACAAGAAAAGCGGTGTATCGGCCCGCTTGACTATCTCTGCCTACGAGACACTATTGAGCGCCGTAGAGCGCCGCTGCATACAAAATAATGAGGCGTCAAGTGTTGCCAGGATTTCTGACCTCTACCATGTGGTACCGTCTATCTGCGGGAAAGTGGAGCTTGTTTATGAAGGTGAAGTAGAAGGACCGGTAATTGTTGCACAAAACCTGATCGGGAAAGCCATCCGAACACAATTTCTCAATTACTTCCCCGATCCCGGAAAAGCACGGAAAGAGCTGGATCCCCACCTGCAAAGAGTCATTGAATGGTTTAGCAACGGCAATCAGATTGCGATAGAGGACCACCTGACCAATGCCGCCTACCGCGCGCGTCTCAGAACCATAGACGGACTGGACAACTATGTAGAAAAACAGCTTACCGGCTACAGCGCAGACGAACAGCTCCTGATGATGGAATTTGTTCTGCATGGCCTGGCGGAATTTTCCAAAATTGGCCGTCATGTAATGGATAACGGTACCGATTTCAAAGACCTGCTGGAATCAATGCTGCCCAATTCCGACGAATTTGATGACGAAGACTTTCCTGATGATCAGGATAAATTCTAACGGCTAACAGGCATTCGCGAAAAAATAAATGCTTACCGCGCCGCCTGCAGGTTTTAAGGCATGGAACAAAGAACTTACCGTGTTGAGAAATAGGCCTCATGTAAAAAGCGACGATCCTGTTACCGGATCGTCGCTTTTTATATTCAAACCAGGCTTGCAGGTCAGTCCGGGCTCCCTTCATCACTTACATTCGGTTCGCTGGTATCTACCAACGCATCCGCATCCAGGTTTACCTTTCCCCTGATCTGAGCCTCCAGTTTGTCGGCCAATTCAGGGTTGTCTTTCAGCAATTCCTTGACAGAATCACGGCCCTGTCCCAGGCGATTTCCCTCATAGCTGAACCACGACCCGGACTTCTTCACAAGATCCAGTTCAACAGCCAGATCCAACACCTCTCCCACCTTGGAAATACCTTCGCCATACATGATATCAAATTCAATCACCTTGAAGGGCGGCGCAAGCTTATTTTTAACGACTTTCACGCGGGTTCTGTTACCCAGCACATTGTCAGCCCCCTCTTTGATCTGGCCTACTCGGCGGATATCCAGGCGCACGGAAGCATAATACTTCAATGCATTTCCACCGGTAGTAGTTTCAGGGTTACCGAACATCACCCCGATCTTCTCACGGAGCTGGTTGATAAAAATACAGCAGCAGCCGGTTTTATTGATAACCCCGGTCAGCTTACGCAACGCCTGAGACATCAGCCTGGCCTGAAGCCCTACTTTACTGTCTCCCATCTCTCCCTCCAATTCAGCACGGGGAACCAGGGCAGCCACCGAGTCAATCACGATAATGTCAATAGCCCCGCTGCTGATCAGGTGCTCGGCAATCTCCAGCGCCTGTTCCCCGCTGTCAGGCTGAGAAATCAACAGGTTCTGCGTATCAATTCCAAGCTTCTCCGCGTATGTCCGGTCAAAAGCGTGCTCGGCATCCACAATAGCAGCCAAACCGCCGTTCTTCTGCGCTTCCGCTATACAATGCATGGCAAGTGTAGTCTTACCTGACGATTCCGGGCCATATACCTCTACTACACGACCACGGGGAACCCCGCCTATACCCAGCGCCAGATCCAGCCCCAGCGAGCCTGTGGAAATAACGGGGATATCTAACACCTTACTATCGCTAAGCCGCATTACCGACCCTTTTCCAAAGGTCTTATCGAGCTTTTCAAGGGTGATCTGCAGGGCCTTTAACTTATTTTCTCTATCGGATGCTTGTGCCATTATCGAAACTTGAAATTTTAGATCTGGTTGTAAAAATAGTCTTTTATTTTGATATAGTAATATAGTTATATTATATTTCTTCGAAAAAATGATTGAAAAAATCAATGTAAAAAAAAAACCGGGCTGCATCAAATACAGACCGGCCTTCTTCTATTGCAAATCTCTTAGTACTCCCACAAACCGTGCTCCTTTTCCATCAGTTCCTGTTCGAACTGAAGCGACTTGATAAGGCCTTCTTTCTCTCCTTTGTAGATATCCAGGAAAGCCTTGTCCTCGGCATTGGAATACTTGGTGATCCGGCCCCAGAACATCCGGTTATCGAACGCATCGGCCAGGTTCTTATGCTGAGCAGTATTGTGGTCGTTGAACCAGATATAACGCTTGGGATCACTTCTGAACAGCCGCTCCACGTCCTTGTACTTAAAAGACGCCACAGGCTTTTCCAGCCCTAGTTCCGTCTGATCGGCAGGAAGCACAATGGTGATGGTTTGCATTTCAAAATACAATCTTGAACGCTTTTTATCAAAAATCCAGTCTTCTTTGATTTCAAGCAAACTCAACTGGTTCGGGAAAAATTCCTCTTCCAGGTTAGCAGCAGTCGCCTCCTGGTTCCAGCCATCGGCCGCCTTTTTAGCTGTGTCGGCTGCCGCTACCTGAGGTTCAGGTGCAGCCGCTTCTGTTTTCGCCTTGGCATTTTTCTTTTTTGGAGTTCCCCAGCCGTCGTCCTCTTCTTCCTTAGGCTTGGCCGCAGCGGTTCCCCAGCCATCGTCCTGTGCCTGTACCCCGGCTGCCTTTTGCTCGGTATTCGCAGCTCCACCCTGTTCCGTCTGACCGAAACCGGCCGCTATCTCTTCCGCAGACAATCCGCCGCCTTGGTTAGGAACCAACAAATTTTTACGAAGCGCGTCTGCGTTAAGCAACGTCTTGCAAGAATCGTTGGCGTAAGCCTCCAATAACCCCGCTTTGGCTGCGTCCAACAAATAACGGGTAATCTCATTATTGAGAGAGAACATCGGCAGATTCTGCTTTTCCTTCAAATCCACCCTTCTCCAAAGCGTCCGCTTCATCAGGATATCGCTATCAGGAATCGGCCTCGTAGAAAAGGAATTCTGAACAGAATCAGCTTTCTCCTGAGCATAACTAGCTCCGGAACCCGCTGAGACGACTGCCAGAAAACCAAGTGCTATTTGCTTTTTCATTGTTTCAACGCTTCTAATATTTTCTTAACCTCCTTAATAACGAAACAACTCCAAAATCATTTTAAAGGAATCTGCAAAATTGGTGTCCCCATTTCTACATTGGAAACCTCACCCTTAAAATTCCGGCGTTGAACTCCTTTCACCTCAATTACGTAACGGTCACCAGCCTGCGCCTGGGAGGCAAGGTTATTGATAGAACCGCCGCCTTGCAATACCACAGGACCGGCAATTCTTCTCTGTCCCCTGGCCAGTGAAACTTCGACCTGGGAAACGCGGAAGTTTGCGTCATCGGGAGAATAATTTTTAAAGCCTTCATCGGGAATTGCCACCACCTGGACGGTACGTACCGATGCGGCGGGCTCTCCGGCCTGCAGGTTAGGCGCACGGCCTCCTACCCGTAGTTCTATAGTCGGTTTCGGTACCCGGTTTACTTTGAATGGTTCACGACCCAGCAAGTTCCCCTGGTTACTGATTGAAAGCGACACTTGCGCCTTGTTCGGCACAATCGTTACTTTTCCCTTTCCATTGTCAATTACTTCAGCACCATCTGCTGAGAACTTTGGCGACCAAAGCGCACCGAGTGAAGGGCTCTGGATGCTCAGCTTGTTGGCACAGCCAAAATAAAGCGGCGGCATAGTACCGGTCTCGATCTGGTAGGTAGGTCGTGCCACGAAGAATTCCTCCTCCAGGCGATAGGTAGTATCCCTGCCGGAAGGCGTAGGGATGGTGATATTACCCACCAGGGCACGCTTCGACAAACCTTCGGCATTGTAATCGCCGCCCTGCGCAACGAATTCAATCTGGCCCACACCGTTCGTCACCTGAAGGGCTGAACCATTCAGGCTCATGCGGGGAGAAAGTCCCGAGGCTGAAGCCGCGATAAACATCTGTCCTTTAAACTTGGTTCCTGCAACAACCACCTTGGATTCTGCGCTCATCATTGCCAGAACGCGGTCGAACTTGATGTCGGCAGCGCCTACTTTACTTGCCAGGTAATTCAAAACCTCGCTTTCAATACGGCGTACATCCGATTGTTTCTGGCTCAATACGGCCAACGCAGCAGCTACTGGTGTTTCGCCGAAATTGAGGTTTGCAAAATCCTTTCTGCGCTGGTCCTTGCTGTCCTTCGCAATCGGGTCCTGTTCGCCGTCGAGTGCCAACGGCGTATACTTGTGATCCGAATATTTTTCGATCGACGCAATAAAAGCGTTCAACTTGTCCTTCAATTCATAGGCTTTTCCCTTTTTTCCGCCACCGATCATCAACTCGCCTACTTTAGTTTCTTCCTGCGGATTTTTGATTCCTCCTTCTTCGTTCAGACCGCCGCCCGCAAAATCAACTACTTCTTTCTTCAGACCATCCAACTCTGAAATAATACCGGCGGTAAGCTTCCGCACTTCGTCTGCCTGCTTCAGAATGGCGAGATCGGCACTCCTGTTTCCCGACTTTTCTACCGCTGATTTAATTTTTTGCTGGGTCTCCGAATTGATCTGGTTAACCGCCGCCGTCGAAACTTCCAGAGAACTATTGAGGAGAATAAATTTTTCGATAATGGCTGAACTAACCTGCAATGCCAGCATTGCCGTTAGTACCAGATACATCATCCCAATCATCTTCTGACGTGGGGTCTCTTTTCCACCTGCCATACGGTTCAGTGATTATTTTCTGTGAGGAATTTTTTAAACTGTTTTGTGGTCCCTAAACACGTACGATTAAGCGTTACCACGCATGGCTGTAAGCATATTGCCATACACAGTATTCAGAGAAGCAATGTTGGTGGTAAGCCTGTTCAGCTCGTTCTTGAAAACCTGCGATTCCTTCGAAGCGTCGGCCGTATTTTCGATAGCGGTTGCCAGGTTGGCATAGAAAGAGTTCAGCGCCTTCAGGTGCTTCTGGGTATCCTGTAACTCCAGCTCGTATACTGCATTCAGGGCATCCAGGTTTTTGGTAACCGTTTTAAAGCGGTCGCGGTATTCCTGCGCGTCCTTGGAAGCGTCGGTAAGTGAAGACAGGGCGTTGATGGCGCCGCCATAAGATTCATTCAGGTTGCCCAGTGCGCTGGAGGCCGACTTCACGTTATCGGTATATTGCTTGGTAGCAACCGTTGCATCTGTAAGCGTATTGATATTGCTAACTGTTTCGGTAAGGCTTTTAAATCCTTTGCCGAGGTTTTCGAACACATCAGGAGTAACTTTAGCGTTGGCCAGCGCGTTGTCAAGGCCCGCAGTAAGACCGGCCCCGGCATTGCTGACAGCCGCTCTGCTCACTTTCGGTCCTGTATAGTCATCGGCCAGTTCAGGATATACCCTTTCCCAATCCGGGTCTTTTGATTTCTTCTGAACGGCTTCGGCCAAAGCATAAAAAAGGAAAATTACTGCCTCAGTACCCAATCCAATTGTCAACATTGTACTCCCCCCTTCCCAGTGCTGGATTTTGAAAAGCGCTCCAACGATTACGACGGCAGCACCCACACTATAGGCAACAGGCAATACTCTATCAAAAAAGAAACTTGAGCCGCTACTTTGAGCCATAAAATTGAATGTTAAACTGTGAAAAAAAGGAGTTAGTTACTGTACAAATTTATAGGAAGCAACCCTTCGGCTGCTTCCTTATGGCAATACCCTTAAATACTATCTGCGACTTGCACCCTTATGTCCCTCGATATTCAGCATCACATTCCGGAAGCCTATGTAGGCCCTTCTTTCCGTTTCATACTCAAAGCTCCGGGTGCCGCTTTGAAGGAAGTAGGCAATGTCTTTCCACGAACCGCCTTTGATCACCTTACGAGGTTCATTGGCATCTTCATGGTTGGGGGCCATATCCCACGTCACAGCAAAAGCGTTGTCGGCGTAGGCATCCAAAGTCCATTCGGCAACGTTTCCTGCCATGTTATACAGTCCGTAGTCGTTCGGGTTGTAGGCATTGGCGGGTGCCGTGTAAGGGTAACCATCAGCGTCATAGTTACCGCGCTGCGGTTTGAAGTTGGCCAGGTAGCAACCTTTGGCGTTTACCGCGTAAGGGTTACCCCAGGGATATTTGGCGCCGGCACGACCACCGCGTGCAGCCCATTCCCATTCGGCTTCGGTTGGCAATTTAAATTCCGGGGAATTCATGAGGCCTTCCTTGCCTCTGTAATCATTGTAAAGATTTGAACGCCATTTACTGAAATATTTCGCGGCAATCCAGCTTACCCCGACAACGGGATAAGTATCGAATGCCGGATGATTAAAATAGTACTCAACCATCGGGTCACCATTCGTATAGGTAAAGTCCTTTTTCCAAACGGTTGTATCCGGGTAATACTCCTTCATGATCACATCTTCTCCCAGTACCGAAACTGAATCCGTCAGCAACGCATCCACAAACTGGCGGTACTCATGGTTGGTGATTTCAGTGTCATCCATGTAGAAAGCCATGATGGTCACACGCTTGTTGAAGTTGGACATCGTAGCCGCAATATCTTCATCGGTCTGACCCATTATGAATGATCCGGACGGGATCGGAACCATACCTGCCGGAGTAGATTGCTTGAACCCTTTCCTGTAGGTAGCAGTTACTTCACCATTGGTTACGCCCGTATCGTCATCCTTACCGCCGCCAAATTTGTTTTTGATGAAACCGCAACTCTGAATCATCATTACCCCCGCTATCACCCAACCAACATGAACTCCTCTCCGAATAAACACGTTTAGCTTCATTTTATAAATCGCTATTGTATATAAACAGTACTAAAAACGAGTTGTCTAATTATTTAGTATGTATACTCGTCACAGTTGTTACAACTTTTCTTCTCGGCATTTACATTCATCCGACTTCCCTCAAATGTGTATTGTAAAGTGTGCAAACTACATGTAAATCGCGCAAAGATAAAAGAACCGCGAAGAATATTCCCTGACTTTTCCTTTTACCTATAAAAATTAATGCCCGGCGCCATTAAAACCTGAACCTGGGTGTACGGATGATACTTTTCTGGCCACCGCCTTGTCTTCCGAACGCATAGGACAACATCACTTCAAAGGAAGTAGGCGTCTTGGCTTTGTTTCCTCTTGCCACTACGTCGTAAGCGCCCGACAGCCTGAACGCCTGGTCAGAAAACAGGTAAGCGCCGGCATGTACAATGGCAATCGCGTCCTGGTAGCGGTAAGTCAGTCCGCCAAAAAAGCGCTGGTCATAGGTTACCAGCGCCCCGCCTTCTGCGGAAAAAGCTCCGGGGACCATTTTAGCCAGCACAACCGGTTGAACCTCCAGCATATACCCCGCCGACAAATAGGCGCCGGCATTGAGATAATACACAGAAGATAGCGGGTTGGTAGCGGTCTCGCTTCCAAGCTTGAAGCCGGGCTTTGTCAAATGCGCTGCCGAGGCTCCCAGGTAAAACACGTCGCTTTCGTAATGCGCCCCGACAGAAAAATCGGGCTGCATTTCAGACACTTTACCGGTCAGTATCAGGGGATCATCGGGCATTTCCGTGCGCAACTGGCCATAATCCATCGTCTGGCGATACAATCCGCCGCGAGCGCCGATTGATAAATTTCCATTGGACAACGTCAATTTATACGCAACGGAAATTTGTAGATCCTGTTGACTCAATGCCCCAATTTTATCGTTCAAAACGTACACACCCACCCCAAATTTTCCCAGGGGCAGGCTCGCTGTTATGATCTGCGAGGCAGGTCCGCCGCCTTTATCAAAATAGGTCGGCCGGTACCCGGCATACTGCGACCGGTAGGTGACGCCGACGCGGGTAAGGTTATCCTTCCCGGCTGTGGCCGGATTGAAATAAAGCTGATGAAAAGTAAACTGGCTGAACTGGGCCTCTTTCTGTGCTTCTGCCGTAAGGGCAGTCAGCAGTACAAAGCCGGACATGATCCATTTCGCAGAGTTCCGGAAGCAGCCATAGAGTACTTTCATAGCACAGACGCAGTTTTGCCTTTCGAGTTGAGTTCAATATAATTACCTAACGCAAAATATTGAATTTATCATTTACATGATACGCAAAAACCTCAGGATTTGTTGGCTTCCTGTATATAAAGCTCCAGTGCACCCGTCATAGAAGGGGCGTTGGGAAGCGGAGCCTGTATATCCAGAATAAAGCCTGCATCCAGAACGGCCTTGGCAGTCGTCGGGCCGAACGCAGCCATCCTGGTCTTATTCTGCTCGAAATCAGGGAAGTTCTCCAGCAGCGATTTAATACCGGAGGGGCTGAAAAACGCAATTACATCATAATAGACGTCCTTAAGATCCGACAAATCCGTAGACACCGTCTGATACATGGTAGCTTCGGTAAAATGAAGGTCCTCGGTATCTGCAAATTCCGGGATATCGCTTCTTCTGACATCGGAACAGGGGTAGAGGAATTTTTCGCCCTTGTGCTTGCGGATAAGCTCTATCAGCTCGGCGGCCGTTTTTGTTCCGTTGAAGATTTTACGCTTGCGGATAACAATGTACTTCTGCAGGTAGTTGGCCGTAAGCTCGGAAATGCAGAAGTATTTCATGCTCGCCGGCATTTCTATTTTTGCTTCCGCACAAATCCGGAAGAAGTGATCGATCGCATGGCGGCTGGTAAAGATGATAGCGGTGTGGTCAAGTATATTGACGCGCTGTTTCCTGAATTCTTTGTAAGACAGACCTTCTACCTGTATAAAAGGCCGAAAATCAAGTTTAATGTTGTACTTCTGGGCGAGTTCAAAATAAGGCGAGTTATCATCTGCAGGCCTCGATTGACTAACCAGAATGCTTGATACCTTCGCGAGTCTATCTGGTTTAATGTTTAAGATTTCACTCATTTAACTCAACTTTTGCCGGTCGGAATAATACCTGAAAACTACACAATGTATTTAATACCAATAATCAGCGGAATTAATTCCACGACGCAAAGGTACGAAATTAAATACAGATTTATGATACGCCCCGGCTGATTGAGGAGAATGTACAACAAGAGCAATCGGATGCCGTAAAAAACCGAAACTGCCCAAAGCAGGTTTACCGCCGCACCTTCAAGAGAGGCCGGCGCATGAAGAACAGCCCCCAGAAGTCCGAGCGACAACAGCCCGTAAAAGACCAGCGACGACTGAAGTGCCTTGATAAAATGGATGTGAGCTACTTCGGTCATGTTGAGGATCCTCAGCGTGACTGAAATTACGAAGTACTTAAAATAATACAACACAAAGCATAGCAGCGCCGTCTTTAGAAAACCGAATACAACCGCGCCCACAGAATCGCGGTCCGCGCCCCCCAGGAAGGCCGGCAGCAACGGGCGCACATGGTACTCGGCAAGCCACAAAAGAAAAGCTGTAATCATGGACAAAATCACCACTGACACCACGATAACGGGAGAATAAGCCCTGTGGTGATTATAGAGCTCCGCGCGAAAATCCCGGCTTAGAAAAACGAGCGGGCTCATCAGGCTGTAAGCCAGCGTAGGTACGCTCAGAAACACCACTGCGGCGGTCAGCAGAATCAACAGCCACGCGATAATTGAAAAGTCCCTGAATACGTTGGCGCTCCTGGGTTTCAGGCTGACGAGAGAAGTCTTCATGGTCTGCACGCTGTCAGCCGCAACCGCGTTACCTGGAAAGGCCATGACGGCCGAAAGTCCCTCGATCCCGCGAAGCCCGAAAACAGTAAGCAACACCCGCGGCGTACGATATTTCCGGTAGAGGCTGTCGCATGACAAAGCCTGCCATTGTTCCGGCTGAACCTGCCGTTGCAACGCACCGTTGACAAAAAGGAATGCCTCTTTCCTGGATTTGAGAAGAAAAGTAAAATGCCGGTCCTGAACAAGATCGACAAGGAGACTGACCGATGGCTCGGTTTCATGAATTGATTTAATGTAGGGCACATAATTTTTGTACTCCGCATTAAAAACCAGCCACTCATCCTGGCAATTCCGTACCAGCTGATACCCATCAGGTACGGCACTCCCCTGCGCAAGTACCGGGTTTTGCCCGAAAACCAGGCCCCAGAAAAAAAGGCAGGCGAGCAGCACCCTTCTACCAACCATGGGTAAAGTATCTAATAAATAAGATCGAACGTCAAGCAAGGGAGCTCTCCCGCTGTCTGGGCGGCAAAACATATAAATCGCCCTGGCGACGGGTTTGTTTCCCGGTCTGCCAAGGCGATTACTCAATATTCAAACAAAAATTACCTTCTTTCTTTCAAGGCACGCACCATGGTTTCGCCAATAAGAGCAGGCGATTCAGCTACGTAAATGCCGTTTTCCTTCAGGATCCGGATTTTCGCCTCAGCAGTGTCATCCGCACCGCCGATAATAGCGCCGGCATGTCCCATTCTTCTTCCTTTAGGCGCAGTAGCTCCCGCGATGAACCCTACTACAGGCTTGGTAGTACCCGATTCCTTGATATAACGCGCTGCTTCCGCTTCCATACCGCCCCCGATTTCACCGATCATTACAATCGCCTCGGTTTCGGGATCCTCCACCAGCAGCTGCACAGCTTCCTTGGTCGTTGTACCGATAATCGGGTCACCACCGATTCCTATCGCCGTAGTCTGACCCAGCCCGGCTTTGGTAAGCTGATCTACCGCTTCGTAAGTAAGCGTACCCGATTTGGAAACCAGGCCGATGGTACCCTTTTTGAAAATAAAGCCCGGCATGATACCGACCTTACATTCTTCTGCAGTAATAATACCCGGGCAGTTCGGTCCGATCAACCGGGTGTTCTTACCTTTGATATATTGCTTCGCAATGGTCATGTCCTTCACCGGAATACCCTCCGTGATACAGACAATCACCTGAATACCGGCATCTGCAGCCTCCATAATGGCATCGGCAGCAAACGCAGGCGGCACAAAGATGATGGACACATCGGCTCCCGTGCTTTTCACAGCCTGATCTACGGTATTGAAAACAGGTCGATCCAAATGGCTTTGACCACCTTTACCGGGGGTAACCCCGCCTACCAGCTGGGTGCCATATTCGATCATTTGGCTCGCGTGGAAAGTACCTTCCGAACCGGTAAAACCCTGTACTATTACTTTAGAATTCTTATTGACCAAAACACTCATGAGAAGAAATCTGTTTTTTGGCAAAAGTATAAGTAAATGCCATAAGTAGCAATATTAAATCTTGAATTTGTAACTTGCCCAAACCTTATTTTTAAACGCCAGCGAGGCTTTTGGCCTATCCATTCCGACGCTTATGACGCTTCACCTTGTTTCTGTTATCGTTCTTGCCGCGGCCTTTTTATATTTCTCCTACCACCTGCTTTCGACACGCCTTAACGGCCAGAGCGTGCTATTCCTGTTCATCGGCCTGATGTTTCTGCTCCCGCCGCTTATTTACCTGTTTCCTGAAAACCAAAGCGATACCGTCGGGCATTTCCGCTTATTTGCGTACTCGCTGGAAAATACGGTGGTATACGTTTTTATCGTAGTGCTATTCTGGGGGCTGACCATGCTTTCTGAAATCGGGCCGGTAACAATAGCCGTTTCCTTCCTTTTTTCCATGTGCCTGATCTGGGCAACGTGGGATCCGAAATGGCAGCCGTTTCAATCCATCATACGCTCGTTTTGTATCCTCATCGCGATGATGATCGCCACCTTTGCGCTGATCAGAAGGCAAAAAAACGGCCTGTGGATGGTATTGGCGCTGATGACGCTGGCTTTCGCCCTGAAACCCCAGGTTCTTTCGTCAGCTTTCGGTCCCTTTGACACACAGAATTACCTCAAGGCGTTGTCACTTTTCTTCATGGCCACTGCTATTTCCAGCAGGAACCTCCCGCTTTTCGGCAACCGCGCCTGATGCCCCCTGAGATTATTATTCCTTATAATTCTTTGCCTCCGCTATGACACGTTTGTACTCGGCGTATTCCAGGCATTTTTTATAAAGCGCCTTCGCCTTCTTTTTATCACCGGCCCGATGGGCGATACGCGCCAACCCGGCATAGCTCATCGCATGGTACTCTTTCACATATTGAAGTTCGAGCGGAACGGCCAAAGCTTTTTCAAAAGCGGCCTTTGCGGCGGTATCGTCTTTCTTTCGTTCCAGGATCAGGCCGTTGAACAAGTGCCAGGCCTTCCTGTAAAGGCCACGGTCATATTTTGCAAAGACCTTGTTTTCATTCTCGGCTTCCGTATTACGCCCCAGGTGCAGCAGGTTTTCAATGTAGCGCATCCTGTACACCGGGTTTTCGGGATAGTTGCGCCGAAGCTTGCCCGTGTATACGAGGCTTTCCGCCATTTTGTCTTCATAAGCCATATAAATGTGCGACAGGTAGTAACAGGTTTCCGCCATGGTAATAAGCCCTTTTTCGGCACCCGCCCGCAGCTGCTGTAATCCCTTCGCCTTGTTCCCGCTTTTAAAAAAAATCATCAGCGGCTTTACGATCGGGTACTCCTGGGGATACACATTTACGTAGTAGTTGTAAAGTCCCGAGGTGAAGTAGAAATCGGGATTCTGTTCCACGAATCCCATACCGTCGACCAGGGCTTTGTAAGCTTTCCTGGCTTCTCCTACCGCTTTCAGAAATTCTCCCCGGTAATTGTAGGTAAGCGCAATGTAGCCATGACTCGCCATGGTAAAAAAAACGGCTTCCGGATTATCGCTTTCATTTCCGTATCTTTGGCGCGTTGCTTCCAGGCACTTTTGCAAGAGCCGCTGGTACTCAGCCATTTTTTCCTTATTGCTGTCGATAGGCAGATATCGCCAGTTCATGGAAAAAGCCTTCAGCAAATAGGTAACCGGGTGCCCGGGATACCTTTTGTTAACTTCGGCGGCAACCCGGTCTGCCTCAGCGAAATCAAAGTTGTAAATATGATCGATGCCTGTTTTGACGAGGGCCATACCCACCTCATCCTGAAGAAACTGAGCCTTCAACCGGGTAAGCGGGAGCACAAGCAACAGTAGTACGATAATTTTTTTATTCATATAATTCTATCCGGTATCAGATCCGGCAGAAGCCGTTCAGACTGATAATAACAAGATTAATAACGTTACCGTTTCAAATACCTTTCAAAGAAATTAAAATATTCATATTACGCTTTTATGATTAAGTACTCGGGATTCAGATTGAAAAACGGGCTTCAGGTGTATGTACACGAAGATCACGCTACCCCGATGGCCGTTGTCAATCTCACTTACAACGTTGGTTCAAAAGATGAGAATGAGGACCTTACTGGATTTGCACACCTGTTTGAACACCTCATGTTCGGCGGGTCCGTCAATATTCCTTCTTTCGACGGACCGGTACAGGAAGTAGGGGGAGAATGCAACGCCTTTACGTCGTCGGACATCACCAATTATTATATCACACTGCCGTCGTCCAACCTGGAAACCGCGTTCTGGCTGGAATCCGACCGGATGTTTGGACTTGACATCAATTCAAAAACGCTGGAGACCCAGCGTAAGGTGGTGATTGAAGAATACAAACAACGCTATATCAACCAGCCTTATGGCGACATCTGGCTGAAAACGCTGCCCCTCGCCTACCGGAACCACCCTTACCGCTGGGCAACCATCGGGCGTGATATTGCACATATCGAGGAAGCGTCGCTCGCCGATGTGCAGGCATTTTACGACCGGTATTATTGCCCTGCAAATGCCACTCTGGTGGTTGCCGGGGATGTTCAGGCCGGCCAGGTAATGGAGCTAGCCGAAAAATGGTTCGGGGACATTGAAGCCGGGACACCCAACCACCGGAATCTTCCCGCAGAGCCCAGAATGACCGGCAGCAGGTTTGAAACCATAGAGGCCGATGTACCGCTCAATGCGCTGATCAAAGCTTACCACATGCCGGGGAGATTCCAGGAGGGATTTTTTGAAGCCGACCTGCTGACCGATATCCTGGGAAGAGGAAAATCTTCCCGCCTCTACCAGACGCTGGTCAAGGAAACCGGTCTTATGAACCGGGTGAATGCCCATATCACTTCAACACTTGATCCCGGTCTGGTCATCCTGAAAGGCTTTCTGAACCCGGGTGTGAGCCTGGCAGAAGCCGATGCCGCGGTCGAAGCGCTCTTCTCTGCTTTTGTCAGCGAAGGGCCGTCCGGCGAAGAAATAATACGTGTAAAAAACCAATCGGAAGCAACGCTCGAGTTTTCGGAAGTAGAAATACTGAACCGGGCCATGAACCTGGGTTATGCGGCAACTGCCGGGAACCCGGAATGGGTAAATGACGACGTAAAAAAAATGCAGAACGTAACCGAAACCGGCATCCGGAACGCAGCAACGGAAATTCTGAGGGCAGACAATTGTTCGACTATTCATTACCTGTCCAAGGCCTGATCAGCCGGGTTTTGCGTAGATAATTCACGGAACATAATATTTTTGATTTCAATTTTTCACCAGGTTAATCATCGTACATGCTTTCTAAATCCAATGCGCTTCCGCTCCTCGCTGCGCTCGTGTCAGCCGCCTGCGTCGTGCAATCCTGTAAAAGAGCAGCTTCGTCGGGAAACAGCGAACATGTAAACACCCTTTACGAAAACAAGGCCACACTGGCTCAACGGGCAAAGGAAATCAGGGAGAAGACCGCTATTGAAGTTGCTGACGGCCTCAATATTACGCTTTGGGCTACCGACTCGCTCGTCGCTGATCCGGTCGGCATCCATGTTGACGAAAAGGGGGCTATCTATTATAACAGGACCAACCGGACCAAAACCGCAGAATTTGACATCAGGGGTCACCGGAACTGGATGACCCGGTCAATCTCCTGGCGTACCGTCGAAGACCGCCGGAAATTCCTGAAAGAGACATTCGCTCCCGAAAAAAGCGCGGAAAACAATTGGCTGAAAGACCATAACGGCGACGGGAGCCACGACTGGCGCGACTTGACCGTGCACAAAGAAGAAGTCTGGAAAGTCATCGACACCGACGGCGACGGCATTGCCGACAAATCAACCCTCGTAATCAGCGACTTTCATGACGAGATCACAGATGTGGGACACGGCGTGTTGGTAAGGGACAAAGATGCCTTTGTAACCGTAGCGCCGGACTTGTGGAAACTTGAAGACACCAATGGCGACGGGACCTGGGACAAGAAAACGTCTCTCGTGCACGGATACGGTGTTCACGTCGGGTTCAGCGGACATGGCATGTCCAACCCGATCGAAGGCCCTGACGGCAAGATTTACTGGAACATTGGCGATATCGGCTCCAATGTAACCACGGCGGACGGAGTCAACCACGACCGTTCCAATGAGGGCACCATTTCCAGGATTAACCCGGACGGTACCGGGTTTGAAGTTTTCGCCGGCGGCCTGCGCAATACGCATGAATTTGTTTTCGACGAATTCGGCAACCTGATCAGCTCCGACAACGACGGCGACCATCCGGGCGAACGCGAACGGCTCGTTCACGTGGTGGACGGGATGGATGCCGGCTGGAGGACCAACTGGCAATTCGGCAAATACACCGATCCAAGAAACAACTCCTACAAAGTCTGGATGGATGAAAAACTGTCGGTACCTTACTGGGAAGGCCAGGCGGCCTACATTCTCCCGCCGATCGTCAATTTCCATAATGGCCCCACCGGCATGCAATACAATCCGGGCACCGCTTTGGGCAAAAAGTGGCAAAATAAGTTTTTCGTCGTTGAATTCGTCGGAAATCCTGCCCGTTCTCCTATCTGGGCTTTCGGGCTGAAGCCCAGCGGCGCTTCTTTCAAATTGGATGGGGACCAGAATGTGGTCAACGGTATTCTTCCGACCGGTATCCGGTTCGGGCCCGACGGCGCACTGTATGCGGCCGACTGGCTTAATGGCTGGGGCACAAAAAACTATGGGCGTATCTGGAAAATTGACGTCACGGATGCGGAAAATGACCTGGCTGAAGTCCGTAAGGAAACCCAAAGACTGATGCAGCTCAGCTACGGCAGCCAGACGCCCGGCGCGCTTTACCAGCTGCTGTTTTACGGAGATATGCGGATCCGCCAGAAAGCCCAGTTCGAACTGGTGAAACGCGGATCTGCCGGAGAGGCAGAATTATTGAAAGCGGTTCAGCAAAAGGGCAATCAGCTCGCAAGAATCCACGGAATCTGGGGAATTGGTCAGCTTGCCCGCAAAGATCCTTCGATCGGCAAGTCCCTCCTGCCTTTGTTAAACGATGCAGACGATGAGATCCGGGCGCAGGCCGCAAAAGTAATTGGTGACGAAAAAATACCCAATGCCGGATCACTATTGGTAGCGCTGCTAAAAAGTGACCATCCGAGAAGCAGGTTCTACGGCGTCCAGGCAATAGGACGGACCGGCTACCAGGACGGTTTCGGGCCGCTGCTCGACCTGCTGGCGGCCAACCAGGATGCTGACCGCTACCTGAGACACGCGGCGGTACTGGCTCTGTCACGACTTGGCAATGTAGCCGGCCTCGCTGCTTTGTCCAACCACAGCAACCCGTCGCTCCGATTGGCCGCTGTGCTGGCGTTACGACGCTTAAAGAGTGACCAGATCACGCGGTTCTTAAATGATCGCGATGAATTTATTGTCACGGAAGCCGCACGGGCCATTAATGACGATCACTCTATTCCTGCAGCGCTTCCGCAACTGGCAGGTCTTTTGTCAGAGGCTCGTTTCACTTCGGAACCGCTCCTCCGCCGCTCGATCAATGCCGCTTTGCGCACAGGCGATATTAAAAGCATCAACCTCGTCATCCGTTTTGCACAACGAGACGACGTTGCTCCTAAATTACGGGCTGAAGCGCTTGCCACACTTGCAACATGGGCCAATCCTTCAGAAACCGACCGCGTAGACGGACGCTACCGGGGTAAGATAACCCGCGATCCGGCGCCGGTTCTGCAGGCGTTAAGGCCTCATCTGAATGGTTTCCTGGAAGATCCGGATCCTGACGTCCTGATCGCAGCCATGCGGATCTCTACAGAATACAAGTACCAGGAGGCTGACTCAAAACTGGCTTCATTATCCGGCAGCCACCCCGCTCCGGCTGTACGGATTGCGGCACTTCAGGCGCTGAAGGCTCTTCAATATAACGGATTGGAGCCGCTGATTCAAAAAAGCATGCGGGACGAGAACGCTGAAGTCCGGGCAGCTGCCCTGGGCGTACTGGAAGGGTCCGAGCTTTCAACCGAAGCACTTTCCGACATTACCACCGCCGTTTTCGCCCGGGGCAGCCTGGTAGAACAGCAACAGCTGCTTACACTGCTCAGGCAGTTTCCGTTAACGAAAACCGAGAAGATCCTGGGGAAGCTGCTGGATAGCCTGCAGGAAAAAAAGCTCAACCAGGGCATCTCGCTGGAGCTTGGGGAAGCCATAAAATCATCCGGCTCCCAGGCACTTGCCAACCGCTATGCAGGCTACGCCGGCGCGGACAACTACGCAGACCTACAGTTTGGTGGAAATGCCAACAGGGGCAGGCAGTATTTTTTCAACAACAGCGCCGGAGAATGTATTCGCTGTCACGTTGTCGGCGGACAAGGCGGAGAGGTTGGCCCGGACTTATCGGGAATTGGCGACGTGCTCACACGGGAACAGCTGGTGCAGGCACTTGTAACGCCGAGTGCAAGGTTGTCGCCCGGGTACGGCATGGTAATGCTGACGCTATCGGACGGCACCACCGCGGCCGGAATTCTCATTGCAGAGGACAAAGAGGAGCTGACGCTGAAAACGGCAGAAGCAGAACCATTGCATATACCTGTAGGTCGTATTACCAAAAGGGACAATGTTCCTTCCAGTATGCCTGATATGTCAAAAATCATGTCGCGTCACGAAATCCGCGACGTAGTGGAGTTTTTGACAACGCTTAAAAAGAAGTGATGGTTATTCCGACCGGAGCGGAGAAGTCTCCCCGGTACCAATAATTGGAAGCCGGTTTTTATACCCGTGTTAGGCGATGCGTGCCGGAGGGTAGCCGCAGGGGGCCGTCCGGGCGTCAGCCTCCGGCTACCGTCCGGACGGTCATCCTGAGAAAGAAGTTTTTTGCCAAAACACCTTGTAGCGGAGATGACAAATAGATGTTGTCAATAGAAGTCAATGGTAGCCGGAGGCTACCACCCGGACGGTCATCCTGAAGCGGAGCGCAGCGGAGTCGAAGGATCTCCTGTTGCAGGAAAAAAGCCCTCTGAAAGGGATTGGGTACAGGGAGCGGGAGATCCCTCCACTGCGGTCGGGATGACCCTCCGGTCGGAGCGGCGCCAAACCTGTTGTTGTCAATGGCAGCGCATCTGCCGGACGGTCATCCTGAGCGGAGCGCAGCGGAGTCGAAGGATCTCCTGTTGGTACTAAAAAGCCCGTTGAAATGGATTTGGTGCAGGGACCGGGAGATCCCTCCACTGCGGTCGGGATGACCCTCCGGTTGGAGCGGCGCCAAACCTGTTGTTGTCAATGGCAGCGCATCTGCCGGAGGGTCATCCTGAGCGGAGCGCAGCGGAGTCGAAGGATCTCCTGTTGGTACTAAAAAGCCCGTTGAAATGGATTTGGTGCAGGGACCGGGAGATCCCTCCGCTACGGTCGGGATGACCCTCCGGTTGGTGTGGCGCCAAACCTGTTCTTGTCAATGGTAGCGCATCTGCCGGATGGTCATCCTGAATGGAACGCAGTGGAATGAAGGATCTCCTGTTGGTAAAAAAAAGTTCTCTGAAAGGGATTGGGTTCAGGGAGCGGGAGATCCCTCCGCTGCGGTCGGGATGACCCTCCGGTTGGAGCGGCGCCAAACCTGTTGTTGTCAATGGCAGCGCATCTGCCGGATGGTCATCCTGAATGGAACGCAGTGGAGCTGATGGATCTCCTGTTGCTATAAAAAGTCCTCTGAAAGGGATTTGGTGCGGGGACCGGGAGATCCCTCCGCTGCGGTCGGGATGACCCTCCGGTTGGAGCGGCGCCAAACTTGTTGTTGTCAATGGCAGCGCATCTGCCGGATGGTCATCCTGAATGGAACGCAGTGGAACTGAAGGATCTCCTGTTGCTATAAAAAGTCCTCTGAAAGGGATTGGGTGCAGGGAGAGGGAGATCCCTCCACTGCGGTCGGGATGACCCTCCGGTTGGTTGGAGCGGGGCCAAACTTGTTGTTGTCAATGGTAGCGCATCTGCCGGATGGTCATCCTGAATGGAACGCAGTGGAACTGAAGGATCTCCCGTTGCTAAAAAAAAGTCCTCTGAAAAGGATTGGGTGCGGGGAAAGGGAGATTCCTCGGCTCCGCTCGGAATGACCCGTCTGGCCGGTCAGAATGACCAGCCGGGCGGTTGCTGTCTCACCTAAAACCTTACGAACCAAGACTATTTCATCATCGGGAACAATCTTCTAATTTCTGCTTCATCGGGCTGGCTGCCATACTCGGTCACCTCGAACGTCTCGGCTACTTTGACGCCGGCTACCCGGGAACTGCCATACCACTTCTCTAACGACCTCCGGATTTCATCATTGACCGAATAACGGGGAGTCAGCCAGTTTTCGAGCCAGGCTTTTCTTTTGCTCACTTCTGCCGGCACGGTGGCCAGCTTCCCGGCCGTCCAGGGAAGCCACTCATAAAATTGAGAAACATGGGCATCGGCGGCGTCCAGTTTCTTTGAAAAAACGCCGGTTATATCCACGGCAATATCCGGCCGGTGCGGGTTAGGACGCTGAAACCGGTCGCGCATATAAAGAAAAACGGGGTTCTTTTTAAGCGGCGGTACGCTGCTCAGCATATTGGGCACAATCACCATATAGGCGGCGTCCTGCACCAGCAATGCGGCATTGCGATGATCCGGATGGTAATCGTTAGGCCGGTGCGAGATCACAACATCAGCATTCCATTCCCGGATCATCCTGATTACCTCCAGTCGGTTTTCAAGAGCAGGGAAAAGCTCTCCGTCATGGTTATCCAGTATTTCATAGCTTACGCCCAACCGTTTTCCAGCCTCGGTTGCTTCCAGGTTTCGTCTCCGGGCCAATGCTCCACCCCCCATTTCCTGGTGGCCCTTATCGCCGTTCGTCAGTGAAACGAATTTTACTTCATGCCCCTGCGCTACGTACAGCGCAGCCAGGCCACCAGCTCCGAGCTCACAATCGTCAGGGTGAGCGCCCATTACAATAACTCTCAATTTCTGAGAAGACGCACTGCCCTGTGCCAGCGCTGGTACGCCTGCCAGCGCGAGCAGACAACAAACAAGAATTTTCTTCATAGACTTTTTTGTCAAAAAAACGATCCTATTATTTTCATGCGTCAGCGGAAAAACCCGGAAGCAACCGCTTCATCATCAAAACCACGTCAATCCGTTTTTTTACTGGTTACCGCGATCAGAAGGCCATTGGATAGCCGGAAAAAAAGCGGCAGCCGGGCTGTTCTTAACAACCACGGCTGCCGCCTGTTCTTTTCTGTTAATACCGGTTACTCCCAGCCCGGATTTTGCTTGAGCGACGCGTTAATCTCAATCTCCTGTCCCGGGATCGGCCAGATCACATGGCGGTCCTGGAATCCCCTGGTAAACAGGACCGAACCGGTAATTCCTTTCTCAATTACCCCTCCTGTATAGGCTTTCAGCAACCCCCAGCGTTTCAGATCAAAATAGCGGTGACCTTCGCCGGCGAGCTCCACAGCGCGTTCGTGTATGATGCGCTGCATCACCTGCTCCTTACCGGCTGCGGCCAACGCCGGTGCGCCGCTATTGATACCCGGCATGGAAGAACGGCTCCTTACCTGGTTGATCAAAGCAATTGCCTTGGTCTCCTGGTTGGTTTCGTTGTAGGCTTCGGCCAGCATCAGCATAACGTCTGCTAACCGGATCATCGGGAAGTTGATGGGCGTGTGTGCCCTATCTGTGATGTCACCGTTAAGGTTACCTTCCGGTACAAACTTCCGCCAGACGTAGCTATACCACCCGCGGTTGTTGCGGATCTGACCGAAATTCTCATTCGTGCCGGTTGCCAGTACCAGCTGCATGTTACGGGGTTGGTTGGCATTCCAGCCCAGTTGCCAGGAATAAGGCACCACCAGGCTTTGCGTCAGACGTGGATCGCGGTTCCGGTAAATTGCGCCCAATTTGGCTGTATCGGGAATAGAAGTGAGCGTTCCAGCCGTTTGCGTCGCTATAAATGCCTTCTCCTTCACGGCATTGCTGGCGTTAAATCCAGGGAAATGATCGTCCCAGTTGAACCTTGTCCCGTCGCGGTTCTCGTACATATCGGCGAGGGCAGTGCTGGGCATACCGTTGTTCCAGCAGCTTCCGAAAGTAGACCGGGTACCCAGGTAGAAGGCAAAAGGCATCCCAAGCGGGAACCCGACACCACCTTTGTTCTGGATCGCAAAAATCATTTCGCTGCTGGCGTGCCCCGCCTTTTTGAACAAATCAGCATAGCTGGGGTACAACTGGTGGCCAAAGCTGCCCGACTTGTTGCTGATAACGTCCTCGAAATCCGTCACGGCATTGGCCCACTCTTTGTTGTATAGATAAACCTTCCCGCGCAGCGCCAGCGCTGCACTTTTGGTAGCACGTCCGTATTGGGCAGCCGGGTAAGACGCAGGAAGCTTGGCAATTGCATCGGCCAGGTCAGCTAAAATAAAGTCGCGTACTTCTTTCTCCGAATTTCTGGGAAGCAGCAATTCATTGAATTGCCTGTCCAGGTCCACCGACTCATCGTAAATAGGCACCCCGCCATACAGATTCAGCAGGTGAAAGTAGAAAAACGCCCTCAGGAAACGGGCTTCGCCGATAATTACCGATTTGGTGGCATCCGGGATTTCCATCGGTGTCACGTTCCTGATCACCGTATTGGCGCGCTGGATACCGTCAAAACCGCGCTTCCACCGCTGCACAATCACATCCGTCCGGTTGGTAAAAGTCCCGGTAATAATATCACCCAAACCCTGCACATCATACCCGATTGCAATGTCGGTAGCATTGTCGAACATGTTGTAGAGCCCGAAAAGATGGTGCTCCTTCATGTCATTGTAGACGCCCAGCACGCCCTGCAAAGCCTGCGCTTCTGTTTTCCAGAAGATGGCGGTACTTACCTTGTCGTAAGGTTTCGTATCCAGGTCGTAACAGCCGCTTGCTGCAACTGTCAATAACGCGATTAATATCTTTTTCATTTTGTAAAAAGGTTGGAGCTATGAATCGTGAGGCTTAAGCTGCCGCAACCGGCGCGTGTTGGGTCGTTTTAACCCGACGCCGCAGAACCAGTACCTCACTATTCACGCCTTTTCATGAATGTTCTTGGTTAGAATGTGATGTTTACGCCCACGAGCGCCTGCTTCAGCGTCGGGTATTGCGTGCCGTCCACTTCCGGATCGAAACCTTTGTAACCTGTAAAAGTCAGGTAGTTTTCAAGGCTGCCATAAATGCGGAAGGTAGAAATCCTGAGCGCTTTTATTACCGATGCCGGAAGCGTATACCCCAGCTGGATGTTCTTCAACCTGAGGTACGCCTTGTTCTGCAGCCAGAAATCACTGGCCCTGTTGTTCCGGGAATCTGTGGTATTGAGCAGGCGCGGGTAGGTAGCATCGGTCCGCCCGGTATACCATCTCTTGTCGGCCACCTCCTGGTTGATCTGATAGCCCCATCTCACACCGGTGGTATGGTACAGGTCATTCCAGACTACCTGAAGCCCTGAAGTTCCCTGGAGAAGAGCAGAAAAGTCGAAGCCTTTCCAATCCAAACCCAGGTTCACCCCGTAAGAAAGCCGTGGCGCCTTACCATGACCTATGGTCACCCTGTCGTCGTCATTGATAACGCCGTCACCGTTGGTATCCTGGTACAACAAGTCTCCGTAGGTAGGTGTACCGTAGGCGGCAAACGGGTTTCTTTTATTTCCGGTCGCAGGGTCAATGGGAGCGTTATTGATAATCGCCTGCACTGCTTCCATGTCCTGTTGGGTCTGGATCAGGCGGTCCACTTTCAGAATGTATTGCGTGTTGATGGCGTAACCCTCCTGGATCAGATCATTGCCTTTGATGGCCCGGTCTTTTCCTTTAAACCTGGTCACCTTGTTGTCAACGAAGGTAAAATTGCCGCCGATGCGGTAATTCAGGTCGCCGACGCGGTCGCGGTACGTAAGATTCAGCTCCATCCCCTTGTTACGCACCTGCGCAGCATTTTGTTTGGGTATTGCGGCATTTCCTACCACCAATGGAGCAGGAAGGTCGATAAGAATGTTTTTGGTATTCTTGTCGAAAGCTTCCAGTGAACCGGTCAGTTTGTAATTGAACAGATCAAAATCCAAACCGATGTTGGTGATATAAGTGCTCTCCCAGGTGAGGAAGGGGTTCGGAAGAGAAGTCTGGGCAAGACCAATGAAAAGCGCATTGTTCAGCACATAGTTGGCTGCATTGTAAACAGCCATGTAGTCATAATTACCTACAGCGTTATTCCCCAGGGAGCCATATGAGGCACGCAATTTCAGGTTGTCCAGCCAGTTCACTTTGAAAAACGACTCTTCAGAAATACGCCAGCCGGCAGAGAAGGAGGGAAAAACGCCCCAGCGGCTACTACCTGCGGCGAAACGAGACGTCCCGTCTTTCCTGAGATTGGCTTCGAAAAGATACCTGTCGTTCCAACCCAGGTTCAACCTGCCGAAATAGGAGCGCATGGCCCAGTCATAGGCATTGCCCTGGGCGGCGGCATCAACCGTAGCCCCGTCGATAACGCCGAGGCCCGGATCCAGGAGATCCATTTTGCTTGCCTCGAACCAGAAATTTTTAGTGTATTCCTGGCTCGCTCCCACCATCACGTTCACGTCCAGCTTGTCCAGCACCTTGGTGTCATAACGGACCAGCCCGTCCATATAATAGTTGTTGTTCTTGACATTCTGGTTTTTAACGGATGTTCTTCCCACTGCATTCCGGGAAATCGTGTTGGTGTAAAAATCCCAGCGGTTGTTGAAAACCGGCTGCGAATAGGTAAGGCTATCGTCAAACATGTAATTGAATGACCCTTCGATACTCAACCCCTTCATCGGGCGCAGCTTCCCGTAAAAGCGGGAACTCATGCGGTTATGCCTGATATCTCCCTTCTGGTTGTACAGATTGTGAAGCACGTTGTTGGTCTGCGGATCTTCTTCGGGGTTGTTGGGACCACCGAAACGCCCGTCGGGTGCGCGCAGCACAATACCCGGCGTGCTGGCCCCGGCAAACGTAAATACGTCCTTAAGCGTATTGGAACCGATATCGGTATTGTCAAACGAGCCGTTCAACTGGGTACCGAGGGTTAGCCACGGCTTGAGGTCTGCCTCCAGGTTTACCCGGCCGGTATAGCGGCTGAAAGTAGCCCGCTCAATCACCCCGGGATTGTTGAGATAACCGAAAGAGCCAAAAAACCTCACCTTCTCACTACCGCCTGAGAACGACAGGTTGTGATTTTGCATCATGTTCTTTTTAAACACTTCATCCACCCACTGGGTATTGGGATACTTCAGAGGATCGCCTCCTTCATTTGCCCGCCATTCGTCTATTTTTGCCTGCGAGAAAGTCGGCTTTGCATTAGGGTCCGAGTTCCGGAAGCCTTCGTTCATCAACTCCATGTAATCGGCATAATTCGATACGGTTTTGACCACGTTCGAAGGTTTTGCCGAAGAGAAAAACGCGTTGTAGTTGACTTTAAACTCGCCTGATTTACCACTTTTCGTGGTGATCAGCACCACACCGTTCGCAGCCCGGGAACCGTAAATGGCTGCAGAAGCCGCGTCTTTCAAAACCGAAATGCTCTCCACATCCTGCGGGTTAAGCATATTCATATTCCCGATCACACCATCAATTACCACCAGTGGATCCGAATTGTTCAGCGTACCCTGGCCCCTGATCCGCAGTGTGGCACCGTCGTTCCCGGGGCGTCCGCTGCCCTGGTTGACGTACAGCCCGGCAGCCAAACCCGAGAGACCGGAAGACAGTGATGTAATGGGCCTGCTTTGCGTTTCTTTGGCGATATCAACGGTTGAGACCGCACCGGTCAGGTTCACCTTTTTCTGTGTACCGTAGCCTACTACCACCAGTTCCTCAAGTGTTTTGTTGTCGGGCTGCATTGCCACGTCGAGAGAGGTGCGTGTCCCTGCTGTAATTTCCTGGTTAAGGTATCCTACGAAACTGAAAACCAGAACCGCGTTGTCATCCGGTATGGAAATGCTGAATGTTCCGTCGAGATCGGTGGAAGTTCCACGCGATGAGCCCTTAATCATGACGCTTACACCCGGCAGGGATTCCCCCTTTTCATCCACCACTTTGCCGGTCAGCTGCCTTTCGGCGGAAACGCCTACTCCATCCCGGAGGTCCGCCTGCCTTCCGGCTTCGGGCTGTCTCCCTTTCGTGATAATGATATAATTCCCGGAAATGCCATACGCCAGCTGATGCGGCGACAAAAGTTGGTCCAGGATGGTGCTCAGGCTCTCGGTACCGTTGCTAACCGTTACCTTTTTGTCGGCGACCAGTGAAGGCACGTAAGAAAACCTGACGGCCGCATTGCGCTCCAGCTCCCGGAGTACCTTTGTCAGTTCACGGGTACCCGGCGCAATTGAAACCCTCTTTTTTAACAATTCCTGTGCATCAACAGCATACACTGAAGCGGCTCCGGCAAAGAGCAGCATCAGCAACACCGGCACACATGTGAACCTGGCGCGGGCAAGCAACCAGGCACTAATCGGATAGCGATTTTGCATTGATTTATTAGGTTATTGAATTCGAATAAAAGTATATACAAGGTCAAATCAGATGTATCTGCTGCCGGCGCTCTTTCAACACCCGTCACCGGTGACAGTAACTTCCCCATCCAGCACTTCGAAGCGCGCACCGATGGTCCTGCAAATAATTTCCAGCTTTTCTTCAAAAGGCTCCTCCCCCATTCTTACACTGAGAAAGCAGTTTTTCAGGGCCGAACCGCTGATATGGATCGGGATACCGTAGGCGCGCTGCAACTCGCTGAAAACGTCGCCGATAGGGGTATTATCAAACTCAAATCTGACCTGATCTCTGGCCGCAACGAGTATCTCCGGCTTTTCTGCCAGGTCTTTTACCAGCTGATTGGGGTCTCCGCTATAGGTCACCATTTGGTTGGGAGTAAGCGATACCTCCGCTTCTTCGTCAACGTTATAGGGCAATACCAGCACTTTCCCGGTTTTCACCACTACCCGGGCCTTGCCCGTTGAAGTTTCTACCAAAAAGCTGGTCCCCACTACCCGCGTTTGCAGGTAGTCGGTATAAACCAGAAACGGCTGTTGGTCTTTCCTGACGACATCAAAAAAGATGTCTCCCGACATAAAAACCTCGCGCCTGGGGGTATGGTCGTCAAAATCAGCGGCGGCAAACCGGATCTTCGCTCCCGGGTGCAGCTGTGCCAGGCTGCCGTCAGGCAACCAGAACGCGGTCACCTCATGGGTCCCGTTCATTTTTTCGATCACTTCGTCGGAAGGTGCAGCCTTCAGATACCGATAGGCAGTCGGCGGTCCGATCGCAGCCGGACGGCTCAGCCACCACAGGCCACACAGCAGTAGCGTGGCAGCTGCCCAGTACCACCGTTGTACCGGCATGAAAATCCTGTGTTTGGGGCGGGTTGCAGACAGAATTCTCTCCACTTCCCGGTTCATCTCCGCCTGCGGCAGATGCAAAGCCGGATCGAACAATTCGCTTACTACCTCTACGGCGCGATAAAAATCGGCCGCCCGGTCAGGCAGGATGACAGGGAATTTCCCCCAAACCTCGTGGTCTGCGGGACAACCGCTATTTACCCAGAGCTGAAACTCCGGGTCCGACAAAAAATCCGGAAAGGAATAAGCGTAATATTTCTCCATTCAAGCCAAAAAAGTCCGAATACACTGATGTAATCCCGGACCCTTCGGATTATCATTAAATTTTTGAGAAATATTTTTTACTTACCGGAAATACGCCACGATAACCCACTACCATTGACAACACGATGCATGGGGGCGCACCTACCGGATGGTCATTCCGAGCGCAGCCGAGGAATCTCCCTTTCCCTGCACTCAATCTATTCCACCAGGCTTCTTAGTACCAACAGGAGATCCTTCGACTCCGCTGCGCTGCGCTCAGGATGACCGTCCGGGCGGTAGCCTCCGGCTACTATTGACTACCATTGACTTCCATTGACAACATCTATTTGTCATTTCTATTCCAAGGTGTTTTGGCAAAAAACTTCTTTCTCATAAGGAAGAAAACAGAGATACAAAAAGAAGCAAAAAAGTTTTCCAGACCGTCCGAAGCGACTTAACGCCGGAATGAATCAGGTTCGCTACGGCCGGCTTGGAAATATTCATGATCGACGCAATCTGCTCGTTCGACATTCCTTTGTAGTAGCGCAGATGGATTACTTCCCGCTGCCTGTTGGTCAGCGTATGCAGTGCCAGCTCCACATTACGGGTGGTCAGCATGGCATTTTCAGAATGTACAATGGTTTCTTCAGCCGACCATTCGGCTTCATTCCCGTCCAGCCCGGCGGTTTCCACCAGCCCGACCATCCGGGTATCCTTCCGGATCTGTTTCACGATACGATTGCGAAGGCTCTTGAGTAAATACAAGCGGACATTATCCGTATCCCCAATACTGGAACGCTTTTCCCAGATATGCACAAAAAGGTCGTGAATACAGTCCTTGACGAAGTCAGGATGATTGATCAACCGCCGGCCATAAACAAACAACTCCTGGTAATGCACCCGGATGAGCTTTTCAAAAGCTTCCCGGCTTCCGGCTTTCAAAGCCAACCAATCAGAATCCGCTCCGTACACTTCTCTCTAAATCCTGGTGTTAATAAATCAACATCCCAAAATTAAGTTATTAAAATAATTTATTAATACTTTCGGTGAAATAGGTTTGAGGTGTGAGGTTTGAGGGGTGAGGGGTGAGGTGTTGTGAGGGTTATTTCTCCTACCTTATGTCTTCTCCGTGGGTGAGCGCTATGATTTTGCCTGTGATTGAGGGGAATTGCCGGAGGAGGCTGATAACGACTTCGGTAACCGCGCTTTTTCCAAAGGCTCCCTGGACCATCCGGCCGACACGCAAACGCGTTCCGAAGACCTGCTGCCACCGGCGGCGATACAGCTGCGCCAATTCTGATCCGGTAAGTTCTTCTTTAAGGTGACGGGTTACCAGTCCGCTGAGGATTTTCGCGCTGTGGATGGCCATAGCCATCCCGTTTCCGCAAAGCGGCGTGATCAGTCCGGCTGCGTCACCTGCCATGAACAAACCATTTTCTACGCTGCTCTTGGGCGCAAACGAAATTTCGTTGATCACCAACGGCTTTTCATAGCAAAACCGCGCCGTTCCAAAAATGCGCCGGAGATGCGGATTCACCCCCAGAATTTCCTTTTCCATTTTGGGAATGCTGCCGCCGCTTTTCTTCAGGTTTGACCGGTGGGTGAGGTAACAAAGGCATTTTTTCCCGTCTTCAACTGCGGAAATGCCGCAGTAACCGTTTTCAAAATTATGAAGCGCTATCAGCGCGTCGGGCTGATCAAATTCTACGTGATATTTTACTGCCATATAAGAGGAAGGTCGCGTGGCGAAGTCCCGCCCCATGCGCGAATCGAGAACGCTTCGCTTGCCATAAGCGCCAATCACCAACCTGGCTTTCAGGCAATCACCATAATTGGTATAAACCTCCGTCCAGCCCGCTTTCTCCTCTGTTTTCGCAACGGAGGTATGCAAAAGGAAACGCACGCCGGCCGCCACACATAGTTGGTAGAGACTGTGATCCAGCACAAACCTGCTCAGTCCGAACCCGCCCGAATCAAGCGTTTGAGTCAGCTCGGTCCCTCTCGGCGTGGTAACCGACAAAGTAGAGATATTGACTGCCCCCAGCATTTCCAGGTCCAGACCCAGGCTTTCAAGATAGGGCCTGACTTCATTGGAGACATATTCGCCGCAGACTTTGTAGGACGGGTACCCGCGTTTTTCGATGACGAGCACGTCGGCGCCACCGCGGACCAGTTCAAGCGCTGCCACCATCCCGGCCAGCCCGCCTCCTGCAACAATCACCGTAGCATCCATTCCGTCATTTTTGTCCACAATATAGCCAATACCCGGCTGCTGAAAAGCGCCCGACCATTATTTCCGGAGACGAAACCCGCCGGCGCATTTGTTTAAATTCCCAGGGGTATTCCCGAATAAGCCGGGGCAAAGGGGATTTTTTTCTAGCTTTGTTTGTTCAATGAGGAGGTGTACACACGCGCATCGCTATCACAACCAAGATTCCAATTAGAAACCAATGAACCGGAACTGGCGGGACGGGCTTAACTTCCTATCAAAAGTAACCCCAAAAAGAGCGCTAAACGCCCTGAAAGTTTTGGGAAGCTTCTACTATTCGCGCTATTCTGGCAAGCCCAGCCAAAAAGGCCTGCCCATTGCGCTTTCATTTGAACCCACCACTTCGTGCAACCTCAGGTGCCCGGAATGCCCCAGCGGGCTTCGCTCATTCACCCGGCCCACCGGGATGATGGACCCCGAATTGTTCAAAAAAACGATAGACGAGCTGGCAGACACGTTGCTTTACCTCATTTTCTATTTCCAGGGCGAACCCTATTTACACCCGAAGTTTTTTGAATTGGTGCGGTACGCCGCCGACAAAGGCCTTTACACAGCCACTTCTACCAACGCCCACTACCTAAGCGACGACAAGGCCCGCAGAACGGTTGAATCCGGGCTTGACCGCCTCATTATTTCCATCGACGGCACTACCCAGGACGTTTACCAGCAATACCGGGTAGGCGGAAAGCTCCACAAGGTACTGGAAGGCGCCCGAAATATTGTCAAATGGAAAAAGGAACTCAAATCGCGCACCCCGCATGTTATTTTCCAGTTTTTGGTGGTGAAGCCGAACGAGCATCAGATTGACGAGGTCAGGCAGCTGGCGACGGAGATCGGGGTCGATGAAGTAGCCTACAAAACGGCCCAAATTTACGATTACGAAAACGGGTCGGATCTCATTCCGACCATTGAAAAATACGCGCGCTACCAGCAGGAGCAAAACGGGCGCTACAGCATCAAAAACGCGCTGCTTGATCACTGCTGGAAAATGTGGCATTCCTGTGTCATCACCTGGGACGGCGCGGTAGTTCCCTGCTGTTTCGACAAAGACGCCGAGTATAAAATGGGAGATGTCAGGGAACAAAGCTTCCGGGAGCTATGGAACGGACCGACCTACACGAACTTCCGCAGGCAGCTTATCAAAGACCGTAGCGAGATAGAAATGTGTAAAAACTGCACAGAGGGAACAAAAGTTTGGGCCTGAACTTGTTTCAAGCCAGGCCCAAAGTCTTTCACCCGGTATTATCCGCGTACCGTCTCTTCTTTCTTTTCAGGGATCAATACCGATGCCAATACACTGACTGCGAGAATTCCCAGGATCACATACAAAGAGTACACCGTTTTAAACCCGATTTCCTCCAGGTAACTGTGGGCAAGCATTTTGCCGCCGATAAAGACGAGCAGAACGCCCAACCCGTATTTGAGGAAGCGGAACAGCCCTACGATATTACTCAGGAAGAAAAACATTGACCTGAGCCCCATAATGGCGAAAATATTGGAGAAAAAGACCACATACGGGTCTTTGGTAACCGCAAACACGGCGGGTACGGAATCAACGGCAAAAATAAGATCGGTAAATTCAATGATCAGCACCACTACGAACAGAGGCGTAAAAAAGAACTTCCCGGCCTTGGTACGCACAAAAAAATGTTCTTTCACATAGCGTGGAAAAACGGGGAGGTATTTGGAAGCGAATTTCACGACCGGGTGCTTTCCCGGGTCAATTGCCTCGTCATCGTCTTTTTCAAAGAATATCTTCCCACCCTGGTACACCAGTAGAAGCCCGAATACATAAATGATCCAGCTAAATTGCTGAATAAGGGCCGATCCTACGAAGATAAACACAAAGCGCATCACTACAGCGCCGAGCACTCCCCAGAAAAGAACCTTTTTATAGTATTTAGGTGCAACGTTAAAGGAGGTGAAAATCAAGATGATAACAAAGATATTATCAATTGAAAGCGCGTATTCCAGAAGGTACCCGGTGATATACTCCGTGGCCATGTTTTGCCGGTAGATCTCCAGGCTTTCCTCGAAATTACCCGGAATCAGGTTGAGGTGCGGTGCATATTTCTCGGCAATGTGGTAAAGCCCGGTAAAGTCCTCCACACCGTGGACGAGGTCACCGTGGGTCCTGATAATAAAATAAAAGCCGACTGACATAGCCACCCAGACGAGGGTCCAAATGGCGGCTTCCTTAAACTTTACCTCGTGATCGGTTTTGCTGAAAACCCCCAGGTCCAGCAGCAGCATCATGGATATGACGGCGATGAAACCCGCGAAAAAGATTACTTCATTTGATAGCATAAGTCGGTTATTGCAAAATTGAACAACAAATATAGCTGAAATCGGTTCACATAACGGCGGTCTGGAGGGTCAGGCCCCAAAATACTCCATGAGGTCCGTGAAACCCCTGTTATACGGTTTGCCGGGCATTCAAACGGTAACGCGTAGCAAGGCCGACTCGCAAGTGAGGCCGGGACCAAATGCAGCCGAAAGCACCAGGTCTCCCGCCTTAATCACCTCGTTTTCCATTATTTTCTGCAATACAAAAAAAAGTGTGGCGGACGACATGTTGCCAAAGTCGCGCAACGTTTCATAGGCCCACCGGTTGGCAGACGGGGAAATGTTGCAGGCTTTCTCCAGGACTTCGAGTACTCTGGGGCCGCCGGGGTGAAATGCAAAGTGCCGAACCTCCCCCATACCCGTGTTATTTGCCTGAAGCAGCCGTTCCAATACCCCTCCTACGCCATTCCGGAGCACTTCCGGGACATGCCCTGTCAGTTTCATGGCAAAACCGAAGTCAGATATTTCCCAGGTCATTTCATCCTTCCCCTCTGGGAAAAGGTCCGAAGCATAGTCCACCACTGCGAACGAAGGCTTTCCCGACGACGGCACAGCCTCTACGAGGGCAGCCGACGCGCCATCCGCGAAAAGCATGTTGGTCAGCAAATGATTGGTTTCTGCACTTTCTTTTTGAAAATGAAGCGAGCACAACTCGACGCAAACCAGGAGCACCCGGGCCCGGTCATCGGCCCCGACGATGGCAGATGCCACTTTCAAAGCGTTGAACGCAGCATAACACCCCATAAAATTGATACAGGTTCGGGAAACGGAGCCCGGCAGACCCAGCGCACCGACCAACCCGACATCCAGACCCGGTGCGTACATTCCCGTGCAACTTACCACGATCAGATGCGTGATTTCACCGGTACCCCCGGCGCTCCGCATACATTTTTCCGCAGCAGACACCGCCAGGGGAAGTGCATGCTGCTTATAGGCCTTCATACGCGCGCTTACGCCCGGAAAAGGAGTCAACGATTCGTTATTCGGAAAAAATTGGTAACCGCCGGTCCCTGTCCCATAGTCCGGGATTACAGAATGACGGAAATTAATTTTCGACTGCTTCACCAAGAGATCGACCCACCTGCCTAACTTTTCATCCAGGAGCATGTGCCTTTTCATGAACCCGCCTACCCCCGCCTGCGAAAAACGATGCGGCGGAACACTCACGCCCAACCCCGTAATAAATCCCCTGCAATCCTTATATTTGGGCATACCATTTGTTTTGTGGTCTAAATTATAAAAATCCGCTCTTACGCAAACACCGCCCTGATGAAATCTCCTTTTTTTGCCTCGCGGCAACCGTTGTTACATTTTTTGCTGATCTGGGTGTTGGTTGCCGGAACTGTCGTGCCATCTGCAGCACAGGAGGCTGACCAATTCGAAGCCAAAAAATATACGGCAAAAAATGGCGTGGAGCTTCCCTACCGCGTGCTCCTGCCTGAAAACTTTGACCCGTCCAAAAGATACCCCCTCCTGCTTTTTCTCCACGGGTCTGGAGAGCGCGGTAACGACAATAAGGCGCAACTGGTCCACGGCTCCGCGCTCTTTCTGCAAAAACGCGCCGATTTCCCTGCAATCGTGGTATTTCCGCAATGTGCGAAAGAAGGTTACTGGGCTTCCGCTAAAATTGACCGGAACCAGCCCAAATACAAGTTTGCCTATGACTATGTAACGCGCGGGGAAACTCCGCAACTGGCAGCCGTAATGGAACTTGTGAAAGAGCTTGACAAGCTGTATAAAATAGACCGGAAACGGCGCTATATCATGGGATTGTCGATGGGAGGCATGGGTACCTTTGAGGCCATTAGCCGGCATCCCGGGGTTTTTGCCGCAGCCATACCCATTTGTGGTGGCGGCGATACTACCCAGGTCAGGAAATTTTCCCGGAAGCTCCCGCTGTGGGTCTTTCATGGCAGTGAAGACAATGTCGTGCATGCCGACTTTTCGAGAAGTATGGTCAAGGCCATTGAAGCGGCCGGAGGGAAGGTCAAATACACTGAATATCCTGGTCTGAATCACAATAGTTGGGACAAAGCTTTTTCCGAGCCGGAATTGCTCCCCTGGCTGTTTGCGCAAAAGAGAAAGTAACCAAGACTGCCTGTAAGCCCGGTCAAATGATCAGCAAGCCGCTCACCAACATCCTGGTTCACCTCCGGCTCCCGTTTTCACTGTTCCTGGCCCCGGTCTACTTTTTCGCGTTGAGCGAATCGGCGCCGGCCTCCGGCGAAAAAGCCCTGGGGGTATTCTTTATCCTGCATTTCCTGCTTTTCCCGGCCAGCAACGCCTACAACAGCTACTACGACCGGGACGAGGGAAGCATCGGGTTAATCCGCAACCCGCCGCCGACCTCCCGGGGGTTGTTGTATACGGCAATCCTGATGGATGCAGCCGCGATAGCAGGGGCCGCCTGGCTGCACCTGGGCTGGTTTTTTACGGTGTATGTGGTGGTATACGGACTGGTTTCAAAAGCGTACAGCCACCCTGCCATCCGGCTGAAACGCTACCCGGTTACAAGTCTGCTGGTAGTGGCACTTTTCCAGGGTCTCTATACGTTCATCGCCTGCCGGGCGGCAATCTCCCGGCTTGACTTAAGCGACCTGAACGGATTTTCCGTTCTCTTCCCGGCGTTGCTCTGTTCGATCAACCTTACAGCGGTATACCCGTTGACGCAGGTTTACCAGCACGAGGAAGACGAGAAACACGGCGACCTTACTTACAGCCGGCTGGTAGGAATCAGGGGGACCTTTCTGCATGCCGTCCTGTTTTTCTCACTTTCCTTTTGCGGGTTCACCTATTGGTACCTTTCGAAAGGACAGCCGGAGCGGTGGCTTCTGTTCAACGCTTTTATGCTGCCCGCGGTAGTTTATTTGTCTTACTGGTGGTTCAGGGTGAAGACAAACCATACGGAAGCCAACTACAGCCATACCATGCGGTTTAACGCGCTGGCGAGCGCGGGGCTGAACGTATTTTTTATCTGCCTGATCTTGCTCAATCGCAGCATTTGATTGACATTGTAATTCAAAACGAACTACTTTGAACCGCACCGGGGATTGGCATCCGGTCTATACCTCCGGTTTACTGACTATCTAAACATAGCACAATATGGAATACAGACCAATAGGCGGACTATTTGTACCCGCTCTCTGCTTCGGCACCGCTACTTTTGGCGGGGTCGACTGGTTCAAGGCCTGGGGCAGTACCGACCAGAATGAAGCCCGACGGCTACTTTCAATTTGTTACGAGCACGGGGTAAACTTTTTTGACACCGCAAATACCTATTCACAGGGTATGTCCGAACAGATACTCGGCGCGTCACTCCCCGTGTCGAGGGATCGGCTGATTATTTCAACAAAAGGAACTTTCACATTCGGCGAACCTCCTAATAACCAGGGTTCTTCACGTTACCATTTGCTGCAGCAGGTAGAAGGCAGCTTACGCCGGCTGAAAACCGACTACATTGATATCTACCACATGCATGGTTTTGACGGGATCACACCGGTAGAGGAAACCCTCCGTACGCTTGACGACCTCATCTCGAGCGGGAAAATACGGTATATCGCTGCCTCCAATTTCTCCGGCTGGCACCTGATGAAATCGCTCGCACTGTCGTCGGCTCATGGCTGGGAACGTTATGTGGCCCACCAGGTTTACTATTCGCTTACCAACCGTGAGTACGAATGGGAGCTCATGCCGCTCGGGCTGGATCAAAAAGTAGGCGCCCTGGTCTGGAGTCCCCTGGCCGGCGGACGACTGGGCGGGAAATTCGGGAGGAAGAAATCAGCGCCTACCGCCGGTCGGGTAGCAGAAGGCGGAAGCCCCGTTCCGGAAGCGGCGCTCACGGATGAACTACTGTTCCGTGTCACCGACGAACTGGAGGCGATCAGCGAAGAAACCGGTAAAACCATTGCCCAGGTAGCCCTGAATTGGGTTTTGCAGCGCCCTACCGTGAGCAGCGTGATTATCGGGGCGCGGGACGAAGCCCAACTCCGAAGCAACCTGGGAGCAATCGGCTGGAACCTCACGGCCGAGCAAGTCAAACGTCTCGACGCAGCAAGCCAAACCTCACCGATCTACCCGTACTGGCACCAGCGAAACAATTTGAAATTGAATCCGGTGAAGGTGTGAGGGATAGGTATGAGGTGTGAGGTTTGAGGTTTGAGGGCTCATCTCTCACACCTCACACCTACCGGTACAATACCACTTGCCATTGGCCTTCCATCGTTTTTCCGTTTACGCGGTAGCTTTCCAGCGCGCGGTAGGTGTCGTTGCAGAGGAAACCGGAATTACACCCTTTTTTCTTGACAACGAAATTCGTTACGTCATAGATCCTGCCCGCTCCCGGGATTTCTATGCGGTAGTCAAAATTGTCCGTCATTTTTTGGGAAAGAACAACTCGCTGCGAGGGATTTATCGCGCCACTGAAAACCGGGAGAGTGACAAAGCTGTCTATTGGCGTGACCATCCCGGAACCTTTGTTGTATTTTTTTACGACAATGGTATCCAGCTCAGCAGCGTCGTCGAAATTATTAAACGCGATCCCATCCATGTTATCCGCGCCGATGCACATCTTTTTGGTACAGCATCCGGCAAGCGCCCCGCCCAGCAAGGTCAGAAGGGTTACATATTGCAAAGTGAAGAAATACCGCATATTTATATGATGAAGTGTGAGGGATAGGTATGAGGTGTGAGGTTTGAGGTTTGAGGGCTCATCTCTCACACCTCACACCTCACACCTACCGGTACAATACCACTTGCCATTGTCCCTCCATCGTTCGTCCGTTTACGCGGTAGCTTTCCAGCGCGCGGTAGGTGTCGTTGCAGAGGAACCCGGAATTACACCCCTTTTTCTTGACAACGAAATTCGTTATATTGTAGACTCTGCCTGCTCCGGGGATTTCTATGCGGTAGTCAAAATTGTCTGTCATTTTTTGTGAAAGAACAATTTGTTGGGTGGGATTTATCGCGCCACTGAAAACCGGGAAAGTGACAAAGCTGTCTATTGGCGTGACCATCCCGGAACCTTTGTTGTATTTTTTTACCACGATCGTATCCAACTCAGCAGCGTCCTCGAAATTATTAAGCGCGATTTCATTCATATTGTCCGCGCCGACGCACATTACCATGGTACAACATCCGGCAAGCGCCCCGCCCACGAGAGACAGAAGAATTGCATATTTCAGACCCAAGATGTAGCCCATGATGGCGTAATTTTGACTAAGATCTATTAAGTCCGGGGCGGAAGTCTAATTCCCCAGCAATGCACCGATAGCCCGGTCAGCCTTTTCGAAATTAAATTTAGTTAACTCGTCGGTCAATCGCAACTTCAAAAGATCCAGCTGCAGGTTTCCGATACTCCCGATATGCGTGTGGTCGAGGTTCCTGGAGGCGCGGTAGGAACCGTTGGCTATTTCCACGCCGACCTGTTTATACGCGTCACGGAAAGGCACCTGCTGCATCACCAGTTCGTTCACCCGTTCCACGCTGAAAAGAAGGTCGTATTTTTTGTCTTCAAGCAGACCGGTGTTCACTTTCACATGCTCCAGCATATAAATGGCGACATCGAGGCATTCGATAATCTCGCTCAGGGCAGGCATCAGGATCTCTTTCAATAGCTGCATATCGCGATGGTATCCCGAAGGCAAATTGCTCAATACCATCGTTATTTCCGCGGGGAGCGCCTTCATACGGTTACATTTTGCGCGGAGCAGCTCAGCTACATCCGGGTTTTTCTTATGGGGCATAATGGAGCTGCCGGTCGTCATGTCGTCAGGTAGTACCAGGAAACCGAAATTCTGACTGTTATACAGACAAACATCCATAGCCAGGCGCGACACGGTTGCGGCAAGCGACGAAATCGCATTCAGGACGGCTTGCTCGGTACGTCCCCGGCTCATTTGTGCATACACCACGTTCACATGTAAGCCTTCGAAGCCCAGCAGGTCGGTCGTCAACTGGCGATCCAGGGGAAAGGATGACCCGTAACCGGCGCCGGAACCGAGCGGATTCCGGTTGGCAAGCCGGTAAGCTGCCTGGAGCTGTACAAGATCGTCGAGCAGTCCTTCCGCATAGGCGCCGAACCAAAGCCCGAAGGAGGAGGGCATCGCGATTTGCAAGTGCGTATAACCAGGTAACAGGTCGTTTTTATGCTCTTCGGCGCGCGCGACCAGCACTTCAAACAGCCGGGTCGTAAGCGTAACCACCTCTTTCAAGCGGCTTCTTGAAAACAGCTTCAGGTCAACCAAAACCTGATCATTGCGGGAGCGCCCGCTATGGATTTTCTTACCTACGTCGCCGAGCTTGCGGGTCAACAGCAATTCCACCTGGGAATGCACGTCTTCAACGCCCTCTTCTATTTCGAATTCACCCGTTTCAATACTTGTATATATTTCTTTCAGCGCCGCCTCCAGCCCTGCCAGTTCCGTCGTAGTCAGCAGCCCGATTTCGGCCAGCATCCTGGCGTGGGCCAGGTTTCCCTGCACGTCAAAGGGGGCCAACTGTAAATCAAGCTCCCGATCTCTGCCGACGGTAAACTTCTCTATTTTTTCTGAAACTGTGATGCCTTCTTTTTGCCAGAGCTTTGTCATGCTTGTGTTTTAACCGGTTGTACGAGGACCAAATTTAACACAATCGGGGCGAAAACGAATATTCCCGGCAAACCGGCGGGCGAAATAGGAGGCCTGCTACGGAAATCGGCACGGAGAAAAAAGAAATCCTTTTGTAGGTAACGTGTCCGGGCTATCTTTGCAGGTGCATTGCCCCTTAACCGGGAAAAGTCAGAAAACTGCCGGCGCAGGATTTGCCGGTAAAATTTGACCGCACCTCATAAACACGCGAATTCATCCACCAAAATCATTTTCAGGCAGTCATGTGGGACAAACTAAAAACGCGCTGGAACGTCAACAGCGGCCTTGATGTGGTCATCATCCTGGTCGTATTTGCCTGTACCGGCTTTTCGGTACTTTACGCCAAGAAAGGCCTCTTCGGCCTGATCGGCATCGACGACAATACCCCTTCCTGGATACGCATCTGCCTGAGCATATTTGTCATACTCCCACTCTACCAGGTCGTCCTGCTATGCTGGGGGTGGATATTCGGAAAGTTCAATTTCTTTTGGGAGTTCGAAAAGCGGACCTTTTCCAGGATAGCCAAAATCTGGAGAAAGAACTGACTCGGAAAGAAAGTACCTGATACCCTCTTTCCCCTTTCAAGAACCCCGTTCTTTTTTTTGGCGGTCAGGACTCGATGTCTGCCAACATCTGCTGGGCCATCTTGTCGACCATCAGCGTAATGCCCTTCAACGCACCGAACACCACGCACAATGGCAGTATAACGGGTAGGAAAACGACCCACTTAATCGCCATGGTAAGATTGATTCTTTTTAATACGACAGCTTTCATTTTTAAAAATTACGGGGTTATAATATAATAATAACGAGAAGAGCGTGTGAGAATACTTACTGTACGACACTAAGGTTAATCTATTATGTTTAGGAAAATACAGTGTTAAGTTATTAATAAATTAAATTTTTTCAAAAGATTTTTTCGCTGCTTTTTAATACGGCAAAATCAAAGCCCCTGTTCTACGGCCTGAAAAAAACCGCCCCGGCTCGCGGCAACGGGGAAACCGGGTTGGCGCAACCCGAAATATTGTTGTTATTTTGTTAGGATTAAGCTTGCTTCAAGTAACGGCCAGAGATGAACACCCCTGATATAGTACAATTACTTCCCGACCATATCGCTAACCAGATCGCAGCCGGCGAAGTCGTTCAGCGACCGGCCTCGGCGGTCAAGGAGCTTCTCGAAAACGCAATAGACGCCGAGGCCTCCAGCATACAGGTTATTCTGCAGGAAGCGGGTAAAACCCTCCTCCAGGTAGTGGACGACGGCAAAGGCATGTCGCCGACAGACGCCCGCATGTGCTTCGAAAGACATGCTACCTCGAAAATAAGGACCGGTGAAGACCTTTTCAGGATCAGGACGATGGGGTTCAGAGGCGAAGCGCTGGCCTCTATTGCCGCTATTGCACAGGTAGAGCTTAAAACAGCCCGGAGCGACGAAGAAGTGGGCACATTGATCCGGATCGAGGGCTCGTCCGTGAAAACACAGGAGTCCATTTCCTGGAGCCAGGGCACCAGCATACAGGTAAAAAACCTGTTTTACAACGTGCCAGCCCGGCGTAACTTCCTCAAATCCAACCCCGTGGAAATGCGCCATATCATTGACGAATTCCAAAGGGTAGCGCTGGCCAACCCCGAAGTTGCCTTTACACTGCATCATAACAACAGCGAAATATTCAATTTGCCGCAAGGCAAGCTCGTCAGAAGGATTACGGACATTTTCGGAAAGAATTACCGGGAACAATTGGTATTCTGCCAGGAAGAAACCTCCCTGTTAAGCCTTCGTGGATATATTGGTAAGCCCGAATGCGCAAAAAAGACGCGGGGGGAGCAATTTTTCTTTGTCAACAACCGCTATATAAAGAGCAGCTATCTTCATCATGCCCTCGTAACGGCGTTTGAAGGTACCATCCCCGAGGGAAGCCATCCTTTTTACGTCCTGTTTATCGAGATCGATCCTTCACATATTGACATCAACATCCACCCCACCAAATCGGAAATCAAATTCGATGACGAGCGATCGGTTTACGCCATCCTGATGGCCGCGATACGGCGTTCGATCGGCGTTTACAACCTTGGGGGAGACTCGATCGATTTCGACAATGACATTAATTTCCTGAATCCACCGAAACCCGCAGCCGCCACCCCTGTGTCTTTCAATATTCCGCCGAAACCGGATTGGGGCGGGGATAAGCGGCAGGATGCTTTTGGCAAGCAGAGTGTACAGGACTGGGTGAAGCTATTTGAAGGGCTTGGCGTACAGGACGAGGAGCGACAGGCCCCGGGCCAGTCAGACTTCTCACAGGACAGCAGCGAGACGCAGTCGTTTACCATTGCCAGCCGGGCCAACCAGATGGCCACCGAACGCATTGGCCAGCCCGCCACTGAAGCCACCTACTTTCAGCTATTCAACCGCTACATTTTCTCCCAGACACCGGAAGAGACCATACTGATTGACCAGAGAGCGGCCTGGGAGAGGATCTTGTACGAACAGTACCGGAAAATGCTGGCGAAACGCAGCGGCGGAAGCCAGCAATTGCTTTTCCCTAAAACCATACGCCTTTCTGCCGCGGATATGGAGTTGGTAAACGACACCAAATCATCCATAAGGAGCCTTGGCTTCGAGTTCGACGAAATCGGCGGCAACTCTATCGTTATTCGCGGTGTTCCCTCCGACCTGCCTGACGAAAGCGAGCAGGAAATGTTCGAGGAGCTCCTGGACCAGATCCGCCAGAATTATGCGGAGCTGAGGTTAAGCCGTCCTGACGGCCTGATCCGCTCGCTGGCGAAAAGGTTTGCCCCGCGGTATAACTTCAAGATGAGCGCACAGGAAATAAGAGGGATGCTGGCCCGGCTCTTCGATACCTCGGACCCGAACAGAACACCCGGCGGAGACCCGATCACAGTAAGGCTCACCATCGAAAAACTAGCTACAATTTTTAGGCCCCATCACAAGGATAAATAGAAAAATTAGCATCTTTAATCTTCAGAAAGCATTTTTTCAACAGTAAACCGAACGAACTTTTACCGGTTATTACCACATGTTTCAGATTACACCAGTTGTTCGCAACTTACTTATTGTCAATATAGCGCTGTTCTTCCTGGACCGGAGTTTCGACCTGTCGTCTACTTTTGCACTCAGGTCTTTTCTTTCTCCAGAATACCGGCCTTTTCAATACGTCAGCTATATGTTCCTGCACAGCACATCCAGTTTCGGACATGTGCTAAGCAACATGTTCGGGTTGCTGATTTTCGGGCCGCTCCTGGAAAGGATATGGGGGCCGAAACGCTTTCTTTTCTTCTATTTTTTTACCGGAATCGGCGCGGGGCTGCTGTTTTCGGTCATCAATTATTTCGAGCTCGCCCAAATCCGCGACGGGCTGGCGGTTTACCTGGATCATCCCAATCCCCAAGCTTTTATTGATTTTCTTTCCAGCCACGCGGAGTTCTACTACAAATCTCAAAGCGCTTTTATCAATAGCTTCGAGGCCAGTCCCACCAACCCGCAGCTGATCGCGCAGAGCCGTGAAATGGCCAAAGCTGTGTACCAGTTCAACGTCGATATCCCGATGGTAGGCGCCTCAGGCGCCATATACGGCATCCTGATGGCTTTCGGGATGCTCTTCCCCAATACCGAGCTGTTCCTGCTGTTCGTCCCGTTCCCGATTAAGGCCAAGTATTTCGTCGGATTCTACGGACTTTACTCGCTGTATTCGGGGTTCCAGAACGCACCTAATGATAACGTTGCACATTTTGCCCACCTCGGCGGAATGTTGTTTGCCTTTATTTTGTTAAAATACTGGAATTCTAGTCGACAAAAATTCTTTTGATCTATGACTGGTCTGTTCAACAACCTGAAAAGTGAAATCAACAAACCCGACAACGCGCTGGTTAAGCTGATCCTGCTTAACTCTGTGGTGTTCCTGGCGTTGTTGCTGCTCAGGATCACCTTTACGCTGTTGAACCAGGCATCAGTTTATCAATGGGTGCTGGACCTGCTCAGGGTACCGGCCGCGCTGCCTGAGCTTGCCCGCAAGCCCTGGACCATTCTCACGTACTTTTTTGCGCATGAGGATATCTTCCATATCCTGTTCAACATGCTGTTCCTGTATTGGTTCGGCAGGCTGATTGACGAATACCTGGGTACCAGGAGAATGGTGGCTTTGTATATTCTCGGCGGATTGGCGGGCGCGCTTACCTATATCCTGGTCTACAACATTTCCCCTTATTTCCAGGGCGTAGTAGGAACTTCCAGAATGCTGGGCGCATCGGCTGCTGTATATGCGGTTACGGTCGGCGCCGCTACCCTGCTGCCCAACTATACCTTTTCGCTGCTGCTGCTTGGCCCGGTCAAGATCAAATACATTGCACTTTTTTATATCATTCTTTCGCTTGCGCAATCCATCGGGCCTAACGCGGGCGGTAACCTGGCTCATCTCGGCGGCGCCCTGCTCGGGTATTTTTTCATCAAGATGCTGCAAACCGGCAACGATCTCGGGAAACCTATCTACGCCATCGGCAATGCCTGGGAAAGACTATTCCGTAAAAAGCCGGACATCCGGGTAACTTACAGTGCCCGGACGGTGCAGCGAAACGCGGGTTACGCCAAACCGGCCAATCCCGGCAAGTCTGTAGAAATGCCGGACCAGGATGAAGTCGACTCCATTCTCGATAAAATTTCGCAGTCAGGCTATGAAAGCCTGAGCAAAGAAGAAAAGCAAAAGCTCTTTAGGGCCAGTCAAAGAAAATAAGCCTATGTTAAGTTATTTTGAATAACTTTGCGGGCGTATCAAACCACATCACACAGCGTCACCGCTTCTGAATAATGCTCATCTCACCGGGAAATTTGCTGTCGAAAATCAACTCGCCTGAAGACTTGAGAAAGTTGGACGCTGCTGCACTCCCCCAGGTTTGCAACGAGTTAAGACAGTACATCATTGACGTTGTTTCCGTTTATGGCGGCCATTTTGGCGCCAGCCTTGGCGTCGTAGAGCTGACCGTCGCGCTTCACTACGTATTTAATACCCCGGACGACCAGTTGATCTGGGATGTGGGACACCAGGCATACGGTCATAAAATCCTGACCGGCAGGAAGAACCTGTTCCATACCAACCGTATAATGGGCGGCATTTCCGGTTTTCCGAACCGCAAAGAGAGCCCGTATGACGCTTTCGGCGTAGGCCATTCCTCTACGTCAATTTCCGCCGCTTTGGGAATGGCGATTGCTTCAGGGCTGGAACACAACAAGCAGCGGCAGCACATCGCGGTAATCGGCGATGGCGCCATGACCGCCGGGCTGGCCTTCGAAGGCATGAACCACGCCGGGGCTTCAGACTCCAACCTGCTCATTATATTGAACGACAATTGCATGAGCATTGACCCCAACGTGGGGGCGTTGAGAGCCTATCTGACCGATATTACGACTTCTCAGACTTACAACAAGATAAGGGACGAGGCCTGGCACCTGCTGGGCAAGCTGAGCAATTTCGGCATCAGCGCCCAGGAAATCGTCTCCAAGGTTCAAAACGTGCTAAAGTCAACACTTCTGAACCAAAGCAACCTCTTTGAGTCGCTCGGCCTGAGGTATTTCGGCCCGATCGACGGTCATGACATTGACCACCTTACGCATGTATTGAGTGACCTGAAGCATATTCCCGGACCGAAGTTGCTGCATTGCCTCACCTTGAAAGGCAAAGGCTACGGACCGGCTGAAAAGGACCAGACCAAATGGCATGCACCCGGCCTTTTTGACAAGGTTACCGGCGAAATCCAGAAGAAGGTACATACCTCTCCGCAGCCACCCAAATACCAGGACGTCTTCGGCCATACCCTGGTTGAGCTCGCCCGGGAAAATAAGAAAATCATTGGCGTAACCCCGGCCATGCCTTCCGGTTCGTCGATGAACATTATGATGAAAGAAATACCCGACCGTGCATTTGACGTTGGGATTGCCGAGCAGCATGCCGTCACATTTTCGGCGGGGATGGCTACCCGCGGCTCGGTAGTGTTTTGCAATATCTATTCCACCTTTATGCAGCGCGCCTATGACCAGGTGATACACGACGTCTGCATACAGGGATTACCGGTTATTTTCTGCCTCGATCGCGCAGGGCTTGCCGGCGCCGACGGCGCGACTCACCACGGAGCGTACGATATCGCTTACATGCGTTGTATCCCTAACATGATTGTGGCTGCCCCGATGAACGAGCAGGAACTCCGCAACATGATGTATACTGCACAGCACGAAGAAACCCAGGCCGGGGAATCTGCCTTCACGATCCGCTACCCACGCGGCCAGGGCGTGATGTCGGACTGGAAAACTCCTTTGCAGAAACTCACGATCGGCAAGGGCAGGCAGCTGTCCGACGGTGATGCCGCAGCAGTTTTATCGCTCGGCCATATCGGGAATTCGGCCGCCGAAGCCTGTCGGAAGCTTTCGGAAGAAGGCCTCCGGGTAGCACATTACGACCTGCGTTTTGCGAAACCGCTTGACAAAGCGCTCCTGCACGAGGTATTCCGTAAATTCGACAAGATCGTCACAGTAGAAGATGGCTGTATCCAGGGCGGTTTTGGTAGCGCTATCCTCGAATTTGCAGCTGACCATGGCTACCAGGCCCAGGTCAAAAGATTGGGGATCCCCGACGAAGTGATTGAACACGGCGAGCAGCCGGAACTGCATCAACTGTGCGGGTACGATCAACCGGCCATTGAAAAAGCAGTCTGGGCGCTTGTGGGCGTTGCGCAAAGCGTACCGCGCTCATGAGAAGAAAGGGATTCCGTCTTGTTTTCCTTTTTCTTCTTTGTTTCGGGCCGTTGTTCCCGGCGCCGGCTTCAGCCCAATCCGGCTCCCTGCTTTGGGAGGTAACCGGCAAGGGCCTTCAGAAACCCTCTTATCTTTTCGGCACCATTCACCTGATTTGCCCGGGACAGTTTACGGCTGACGACTCTCTCAGACAGGCGCTCGGGCAGAGTGACCGCCTGTTTCTTGAACTGGATATGACAGATCCCGGCCTGACAGAAGCGCTCATGGCCAGTATGTACATGAAAAACGGCACCCGTCTTACGGATCTGTTGCCCGAAGAAGCGTACAACAAAACCGCCGGCTACTTTCGTGACTCCGTCGGGTTCGACATCGGTCTGCTCGCTCAGGCCAAACCTTTCCTGTTGACCAGCATTCTTTTCAATCACATCCTGGATTGCCCCATCGAATCCGTAGAAGGGGTACTGGCGGAAATTGCAAAGGAAAAGGGACTGTATGTCAACGGCTTGGAATCACCGGAAGAACAGGCGGCGGTGTTCGATTCCATCCCGTACAACGTTCAGGCCAAAATGGTAGTTCAGCTCATCGACAGCATTCAGGAAGCCAAATCGGAATTCATGGACCTGATGGCGCTTTATCACCGGCAGGACATTGACGCAATTTTCCGCTATACGCAGAAAAGCAAATTTGATTTCGAAGGCTTCGAACATGTCGTCCTCACGGACCGGAACAAAAAATGGCTTCCGAAACTTGATTACATCATGCAGGAAAGCCCTACGTTTATTGCGGTAGGAGCAGCACATCTGGGCGGTAAAAACGGCCTTGTTGCCCTGTTAAGGGGATTTGGCTACCAGGTCCGGCCGATCATCAGGCCGCTGTAACCTACTACCCGGCAATCCGGTCAAAAGGCAGCGCTTCCGGGAAAACCGACCGCTCAAATACCACGTATCTTCCCGATATTTGTACCATGGAAAAGAATATTATCCGCCAGGAAGAAGCCATCTGCGCCCTGGCGACGGCAAGTGGTGTAGGAGCTATTGCCGTAATCAGGATTTCCGGATCGGGCGCCATCGGCATCGTCAACAACATTTTCAAAGGGCGCGACCTGACGGAAGTCCGGAGCCATACGGTTCATTTCGGGACGATCCGGGACGGCGACCAACTGGTTGACGAGGTATTGGCTACTGTCTTCAGAAGCCCTTTCTCTTTTACCAAAGAAGATATTGTAGAAATTTCCTGCCACGGATCCGACTATATTATCCGCTCCATTCTGAAGTTGCTTATTCGTGAGGGCGCGCGTATGGCCAGGGCCGGTGAGTTTACGCAGCGCGCCTATTTAAATGGTCAGTTTGACCTGGTGCAGGCCGAAGCGGTTGCCGACCTGATAGCTGCCGACAACGAGGCCAGTCACAAGGCCGCCATGCACCAGCTCCGCGGCGGGTTTTCCAGACAGTTGGCGGCGTTGCGGGAAGAATTGATCCACTTCGCCTCACTGGTGGAGCTGGAACTTGATTTCGGTGAGGAAGACGTGGAATTTGCGGAAAGAGACGATCTTCGGCGGTTAATTAACCGTTTGAACGACTCTCTCAAGCCGCTGATCGCCTCGTTCGAATTGGGCAATGCACTCAAGGAAGGTGTGCCGGTAGCCATCATCGGCGCCCCCAATGTCGGGAAATCGACCTTGCTTAATGCTCTCTTGAACGAAGAAAAAGCCATTGTAACCGATATAGCCGGAACTACCCGGGACGTGATCGAAGACACGGTAGTGCTAGATGGAACCAAGTTCCGTTTCATCGATACGGCCGGGATTCGCGAAACTGTGGATGTGGTGGAGTCCATTGGTATTGATCGCTCCCGGAAAGCGATGGAAAAGGCGGATATTGTCCTCTTTCTTTTCGACAGCCCGGCAACCCTCGCAGAACTGGAAACCCTGGCTACGGAACTCCCGGCAGGGAAAAAAGTAATGTGGATACAGAACAAGATTGACCGGAACCAGGAGATTGTTTCTTCCCGGAATGCGCTGACCATCGCTGCAGCTACCGGCCTGGGGCTCGATGAATTGAGACACAGGATTACCGCTATTGCCAAAGACCAGATCCAGTCCGGGACCATGGTAACCAACCTGCGCCACTACGAACACCTGCTCCGCACCCATCACGCCCTGAATGACGTTCTCAGCGGCCTCGACAGCGGCATCACCGGCGATTTCCTCGCCCAGGACATCCGGCTGGCGTTGTTCCACCTCGGCGAAATAACCGGGACGATTGTGACCGACGACTTGCTGGCGAATATTTTCAGCAAGTTTTGTATCGGAAAGTAACCGGGATAAATAAGCAAATAAGAAACCGATAAGAAACAACTAATAGACCCTGTAAATCAGGGCCTATTTAGTGACTTGCTTTATCGTTAGTTTGTTTTATTATCTACTTGTTTAGACTATATTTGTACCCTATTTGTACCTCAACCAGAAATAGGTCAAAATTTGTACCTAATAATCTCCCCATAAGTTTACAAAGTTTACACTTTTAAATATCCTTAAATCAGATGAGTTCCAACATTAGGATTAACCGGATATGTCAGAACTGCGGAAAGGAGTTTGTAGCCAGGACGACCGTCACCCGGTATTGCGGCGATTCCTGTGCAAAAAAAGGATATAAAAAAAGTAAGCGGGTCGAAGTATTCAAGCCAATAAACGAGGAGACAATACGACTACGAAGGCTCCAAATGGAAGAGCTTAAAGCCAGAGAGTTTCTGAGCGTCTCGCAGGTCGCAAAAATATTGGGCTGCTGTCGGCAAAACGTCTACAAGCTGATCCGCTCCGGCAAACTACCCGCTAAAAACTTGCTACTGAAAAAAACCATGATAAGAAGAACCGATATAGACCGGCTGTTTGAACCGGAACGGTTACAGGCCGATGTTCTTATCGGGTATCTGTCCAGCGAACTCGACAAGCTAAAAAGCGGAGGGACACCCCTACCCGCGAACAAAAAGGGCTATTCCAGTCTGTCGGAAATACGGCAGAAGTACGGCATATCTCAAAGTGGTCTGGACGCCGTACTCACCAAAAACAAGATTGAGCGGATAAAAGAGGGTCGCCAGGTGTACGTATTACAGCGTGATATTGACAAACTATTAAAGAGTGTATAATATGGCAACTAGAGTCAAACTCAGACAAAAGGCAATATCGGGAAACAGGCATAGTCTGTATTTGGACTTTTATCCGCCTATTCCTCATCCCGATACAGGTAAACCGACCCGGAGAGAGTTTCTGAACATGTACCTCTTTGACAAAGCCAAAAACCCGGTAGATAAGCAGCACAATAAGGAAACAATGCTAGTTGCTGAAAACATAAGACAAAAGCGGGAAAATCAATTGAACAAGCCCGAAGTTTACACCGGGTTCGAAAAGGAACAGCTAAAAATCAGGAAACTAGGAGAAGAAAACTTTGTCGAGTACTTCAAGAAACTGGCCGACAAACGTAATTCCAGTAACCATGATAATTGGGTTTCGGCCTACAAATATCTTGTATCCTTCACAAACGGCAGGTTGAAATTCGCCGACCTCAACGAACGGTTCTGCAATGAGTTCAAGGAGTACCTGCTCACTACAAAAAGTAACAAGAGCGCCAAAACAACCCTCGCGCAAAATTCAGCCGTATCCTATTTCAACAAGCTGAAAGCAGCCCTGAAACAAGCGTATAAGGACGGTTACCTTTCCATTGACTTGAACGTCAGGGTAGCTCCTATAAAACTGGCTGAAACCAGAAGGGAATACCTAACAATCGAAGAGCTGAACCGCCTCATCAAGACCGAATGTAATAACCCGTTGCTAAAGCGGGCAGCCTTGTTTTCGGCACTCACGGGGTTGAGGTTTTCAGATATTCAAAAAATGATATGGAGTGAACTCGAATACATCATCGGACAAGGGCATTTCCTAAACTTCGCCCAAAAGAAAACCAAAGGTGTTGAAGTGCTTCCCATTTCCGAGCAAGCGTATAACTTATTGGGACAGCCCGGAAAACCGACCGAAAAGGTTTTTGCTGGTCTGACGTATTCAGCATACGAAAATAAGCACCTATATCAATGGATCGGAGCAGCAGGGATAACAAAAGAAATAACCTTTCATTGCTTCCGGCATACTTACGCAACCTTACAGCTAGCGAACGGAACGGATATTTACACCGTATCAAAACTGCTAGGGAACCGCGACCTGAAAACAACGCAGATTTACACAAAGATTGTAGACGAGGCTAAGCGTAAAGCAGTAGAAAAGATCAAATTAGAGTTTTAGCTCAACCTTTTAAATGGAAGTAGATAAATCGAACGACAGATGAGACGCGCAAGTGGGCTTCTATTCCGGAACAATTAGTTTCGATTATTGATTTAAGATGAGTTTCTCCTCTTCGAGTTTGAGAGCCAAATGGCATTTGGATAACCTATAAGGCGCACGATGATACCAGCTAGAATAAAATCACTTTTCCAATTTATCGAGTTTTTACACTCGAATATTGACAACTTCGGTCAGCTCAATAAAGTTATTGCCGAATTACACGAACTGAACAAAGAGCGTTGGAGTCTAAAGTCTCATTTAAGTTTTCAGGACAAACTGAGGGAAGATGAGGTAAATGCCGAAATTAAAAAAAAAGTCGACATCATAGAAAACGAGATAGCTGTCCCCATAAAATCGAAAGCTACCGAGCTAGACGTTTTTGATCCAAACTACCCAAATACGGTATGGAATAGAAACTACAATGATGTTGTCAACCTAAAAGAAAATGCTGATAGAAATGATTTAACCGAAGTTCTACAATTCACTAAGAAATACTTGGCGTTTAGGGAGGCTGGAAATTATACCGACTATCTATTTATGGGTTTTATCTTTGGCGATCTGGACAAGTTGATCATAGGCGAGATACATAACTATTTTTCCGGAGAAAATATAACATACGCTTTAGGAGTGCAAGGGAATAGTATTGGCGAGGCACTTGAATTGATAAAAAAAGGATATACAACGATCACTGTACCATTTGCCACCCAAAATACTTCAACACATCAACAGACTGAAACATCAACCTACCAAGGGAATAACCAAACGCCTAGCCCCCCCACTCCTCATGAGTGTATAGGGAAAGGTGATATACGTCAATTACCTGCCTTAAAGGAGATTGAAGCCGAATTGAGAAACAGGAAGACGGTAAGAGAAAAGCTAGACTATTGGGTCGAGGCAATAAGTAAAAGGGTTGAAGAGATATCAGGACAGCGACATGATCTCGAATCCCTTACGGTACTCGACGAAAAAGAAAAATCTATTTTGGAAAAGGTTTTTGGAGGCGTAGCCTATTTGGTTTCCCCTATTAAGATCCCTAGTTACATACACGATGAACACTTTCCCAATTGGTGGAGCAATGCTGAGTATACAAATTGGTTTATACCACTTAAATCTAATTGGTGGTTTCAAAAGCTAGTAAAAGATAACAAGGCGGAGGAGCATATCAATAGTTCATTAGGCGCAGATTTTATCCGTGGGCAATTGAACCAGATAACCAATATAGAAAGCATGGCGGATCAACTGTTCGCGAACGGGGAAATTAATATAGATAATGACTATAAAGACCAGCTATTTAGGGACATGGTAGAATATCTTAGGATAAAAGGGAAATATTACCAGAGGAAAGCGTTGCCGGAAATATTCACCATAAGCGTTCATCCGCCTTTGCAAGCGTATGCGCGCCATGTTTTTTATAAGGATTATTTAATTAGCAAACTCCACGAGATACAAACAAAGGAGAAAAAGGAATTTTCGGTGCCTCAATTCGTAAACACACAACCAAATAACACGAATTACAAGACAAAACATTATGTACTAGCTTACATCTTTGACTGCTATGCAAAAGGAGAAACTTTGCCAATAGGCCAAAAAGGAAAATTGGAGAAAATAGGAAATGATCGGATTAAACCGGGAAAGGGTAATACCTTCTACAAGACTTTTAACACGATTATCCCAAAAAACTTTGACTTAGAAAACACTCTCTTAGAAATTGGGGGCGAAAATTGGAGGGAAAGCGTCTTAGATCTTTCAGACTGCCCTGACAAAGTAGATGAATATCTAAAAACCAAGCGGTTATAAAAAAGGGCAAAAAAAGGGCGACGCCCCCTAGCGCCCCGAAAAACGCCCCGAAAACTTTGTGCATCAAAAAATCAAACCGAGATGCACAATTTAATTCTCAGTCCTATTGACCCGGAAACGCTCATAACCGGTATTTCAGAGCGAGTAACTGCAAACATACTCAGAGCAGTTAGAAACGAACAATTTCCCGCCGATCAGCCAGAGCGGCTTTTATCCATTCAGGAAGCTGCCGAATTTCTGCGCCTTACTGTATCCACAATGTATAGCAAGGTCTCAAAAGGAGAGCTACCCGTATTGAAACAAGGCAACCGCCTATATTTTTCTCGTAACGAACTGTTGGTATACCTCAAAGAAGGTCGTAAAAAAACCAATACTGAAATAGAGGCCGAGGCAGAAGCTTATTTATTCAACCGCAAAAAAGGGCTGAGCAATGGGAAATAACCAACTGAACAGCCCAATGTCTTCTGGCGGAGGACAGGGTAAAGCTAAAAAGAGGTCAACCCAGATACAAACCATATTTTACTATTTATCTGGAAATGTCGCCACAGCTTCAATGGTTTCAGAAGCTACTGGAATACCACAAAAAAATATTTGTCGGTATAAACGAGATCTAGAACGGTCTGGTATGCTCTGGGAAGTAAGGAAAGAACGGTGTTTACTTACTGGCTTTAAGGCCTGGTTTTTAACAACTAACCCTGATCTAGCCCCAAAGAGGAATTCACAGCTAAATCTGTTTGGCGATGAACATTGAATTTAACCGGCACGGTATTAGTGTCCAGGACATTCAAGCCGAAGCTAATAGGCAGGCAAGTGAAGAGGAAAAGTCGGATCGACTTTCAGACGGCCTAAAGGCAATCCTTACAACCAGTGAAAAGCTGCGGGAACTTAAAGAAAATGAAATTGAGTTTTCCGAACCGGTTTTGATGCAGGGAGATAATCCCGTTATTTTCCCGCATACTATAAACGTAATCCAGGGACAGGCAGGAGTACACAAAAGTAGGTTAGCAGAAACCATTTGCGCTGCATTCCTAAAGCAGAACGGATGCAACAATGAACTCTTGGGATTCAAACGTTTAAACTCTAACGTAACGCATACAGTTGTTTACGTTGATACAGAAAGAAACCTGTCCGAACAACTGCCCTACGCATTGCAGTCCATCCAAATTCAAGCTGGTTATAAACGCGGGGATCATCCGGATAACTTTGAATACATAAGCCTGTTGCAGGTTAAACGAACAGATCGGTTCCGTATGCTACAGGAGTATTTAAGCCATATCCGGAGCATTACAAATAGCCCTCTATTCGTCGTACTCGACGTTTCGACGGACTGCATTGAGGATTTCAACGAGATAGGCAAAAGCATGGAACTCATTGATTTGATGAATATGGCTATCAATGAACACAACGTTATTTTCATGTGCCTCATCCACGAAAACCCGAGAAGCGACAAAGCCCGTGGGCATTTCGGAACGGAACTAATGAACAAAGCAAGTACCGTCATTCAGGTCGGTTTCGAAAAAGATGCACACCACAACGATTCCGATTTAATCCGCGTCAAGTATTTAAAGTGTCGCAGTACCGCCCGGCACGCCCCGTTCCACATCAGATACAGTAATGATGCCAATGGGCTTGTTCTGGCCGATACATGCGAAGTCTCCAAGGTAGCAAACAAACGCAGGCAAAAAGCCGGAAACGCGGATATAGTGGAGCATATTGAAATGTACTTGGGTGATGGATCCGTTCTAACACGGACAGACCTACTCGATAGACTTTGCAAGGACTTCAACGCGAGTCAAAGAACAATAGAATCTCGATTGTCTGAAATAATAAAATTCGATACTATTATCCATGACGAAACCGGTTTCCAATGTAAGTTGACCAAATCGGTGAAGAATAAAGAAGTTTATTACAAACTAACACAGCATATCTCACTATAAATCAATCGCTTGAACGTTTGTAAAATAGCTTTGCAAAGCTTGATTGCAACAATAACAACCTTTGCAAGCTTGCAAACCCTCTTATACACCTTTCCAATTTGCAAACGTGAAAAACAGTTGTAACATGAAAGAACATCAATCGTTTGAATCACTCCCCGAACTGAAATTTGACAAGAATCGAAACCGAGTAAACCTATGTCCTTGCGGTAAGGATAACCGGGACGGCAAGTTTGTTCCATATATCGGCTATGAAACTGCAGGCTACTGTCATTCATGCGGGGAGACCTTTCTTCCCCAGCGACCTATAGACCAGCGAACGGCTATAGGGCCGCCCTTCTCCAGAAAACAGATAAGTAAGCCCAAATCGAAAATTGATTTTATCCCGGTGGAAAAGTTCAAAAGCCTTTTGCTTGCGGGGAAAGACCTTTACGGGGAAAATCACTTCTTCCATTGGTTGGGCGATCCGAAAAGGGGAGAATATGCATTTGATACCAAAACAATAAACAGATTAATTGATGACTACTTTCTAAGTAATTCCATCAAGTACAAAGGATGGGTATTGTTTCCTTACATCGATATTAGCGGAAATGTCCGGGACATTAAGGCAATAGACTACAACCCAGATACAGGCAAGAGAATTAGTCAGAAAAACGGAGATACTCAAAATCGTTGCTATTTTATTGGCAAGGAGATATTGGGAAATACTAACGCAAATACAGAACGATCTTTCTTTGGAGAGCATCTTTTAAGAGGCAATAACAAACCTGTTCGGATTTTTGAAAGTGAGGCAGCCGCAGTTTACGCAGCCCCTTTCTTCCCTGAGAGTATTTGTGTCGCAACCGGAGGGAAAAATGGCTACAAATGGACAGAGCAAACTACGTCCAACATTTTACAAGGAAGAAAAGTCATTCTCTATCCTGATATAGACGGACATGAACAATGGGAGCAGGACGCGGAAAAAGTACGCAAATACGGCATCGAAGTTCAAGTCTCACAACTCTTAAAAAATAGTGCAATAAAGTTCGCAAAAGAAAAGGGAATAGAGTATTCTGAATTAGTGAAATTGAAATATGATTTACGGGATTTCCTGCAATATCATAAACTAGCAGATTTCCAGATTAAATAATATTTGCAAATTGCATTACCTTATAAAGAAGCCTTCAAAGTTGCAAAAGTAAAAATAGGCAACCCAATTATCAATCAAAAAGTAACGAAAAAAAAGTGCTATATTAAAAAAGTTTATATTTTATCAAACGAAACAAAATTTTGATACCTATCGAAAAAGTTCGTTAATAATTTAGGTTTCATACATAAAGACAATTCGATGCCAAAGTCGAGTACTTTTCCTAACCTTTACAATTGTTCAAGAGTCTTAAACATCCAGCTCCTAAAGAAACACGGCTATTTAAAGTCTGATCAAATATTGACGGGATTTATCACATGGCGATCAGAAATAAGAACTACAGCTTGTGTGTCATTCCTGGTTAACACCTCTGCTGCAGATTATTACATGGAACTCTCATACTTCTGTGACGAAAACCTGGTTAAATATCGAGTTAGTCTAACTATCGCGCCTTCCAATCTGGGAAAAGGAACGATCTGGTATTTCGTCTGTCCCTTAACCGGCAAACGTTGTCGAAAGCTATACTTAATAAATACCTATTTTTTGCATCGAACTGCCTTTAAAGGATCTATGTACGAACAGCAAACCTTAAGTAAAAAAGATAGAAAAACAGACAAAAGTTTGATAGTGTTTAGATTATGCAAATTGTATGATCAACTCAATACACCTTATTTTAAAAAAAAATATGCGGGAAAACCCACAAAAATATACCAGCGTTTAATGGAGCAAATAAGGTTTTATGAAAATATATTAATCAAAACGGGGTGAGGGATGACTTTTTAGAGTGATCCCTCTATCCCTGATACAGTTTATTTTCAACGACCCGACTTATATCACTTAGGCAGCCTGCCCATCCACATATTTCGGAGCCTTACAGACAATCAAAATGAATTTTTGGCTTCTACTTGTCGATCATATTCATATTTCACCATCGACCAGTCACAATGCATTTTTATCAGATATTTTACAGAAAAATCCGTCATTTCGCTAAAAATTTTAATATTTTTACTCAAGTAACCACTCCTACTCCATTCCTGAATTGCATTGTAAACAATATTTGTATTGTCGCTATCAAAAGAATCAACAAGCTCAACGATGGACTCCGCCTGCCGATTTATTTCATAGACTACCATTGAAAAATCGTCTTTCCATTCAAACAGTGCATATCTTTTTAGTGTATTTTCATATTCTTCCGGAAAATTATCTTTTATATAAATTGCTTCCGAATTCAATCCTTGGCCATTTGACAAGTTTGAAGAAAATACAATTGCTATTAAAAACAATATTAATTTCATATTTATAATCATTGTATAAAATTTAAAACAATAAATACTTTACCACTCGCTTGACTTATTCTTTTTTGAAGAAATTTTCATACTTAATTTTAAATCATTAATACGAGATTTTATTTCATTATCCATCTGATATAGATAATAATTGAATGTCTTTTTCGCAGATATACCCATAATTTTTTCAGTAGAATTTATCATTCTTTCGCAAGGGCCAAAATCCTGAATTCTACCCGCCTGCACATATTGCCCCGTATGATGGAAATCCGTTATCTCAAATCGATATCTACCATCTTTAAAATAGATGGAAATCGTATAATTAATATAACCACTTTCATGAGTCCCCAAAGCCTTATGATAGACCTGCATCAAAGCCTTTCCGACAATAGCACCTCCCTCCTTGTCTTCCATTTGAATAATGCTAGTTGAAGGCTTATACGCTCTTGAAAACCACTCTTTCGCCCTGGTAAAGAGTTCGTACTTGTCTGCGGAATCAGCCACATAGACTACTTCTGAATACGTTATCTTTTTCGTACTTTTATCTATTGGAAGTACGGGAGCGTCTTTTTGTCCAAATGCATAGTTTCCTAAAGAAATCAAGAGAATACTCAAGAGAAGGATATTTTTATTCACCATATCAGTTTAAGAATTTAATTGTGATTAATTATAGACAGAAAAAACTCTTCATTTAGAACCAAGATTTTTAAGTATGTTTTGATACTCTTCTCTAGTTATTAAGCCAGCTTTATACTTGTCTTCCAATATTTGTAAGTCAGATACAGGTCGAAAACCAAAATCTTGCTTTTGTTGCTGAGCCTCTAACATTTTCTTTTGAAATTCAATCGTACTATTCTTGGTTGAAGCAAGTACAACTAAAATACCCACGAGAGGAGAAAAGAATAGGGACACCAAGAAAGCAGCAAATCCGCCAATTTTACGACTTGCTCCCATAGATGCTGCAACAAAGGATAAAATTATCCAAGCAATAAATACTACCATGTTATAAAGGATTTATATGCTATTAAGAAAGAAAGCAGATTGACTGCTAGAAGGTTTCTATTGAATAAAGCTTCTATACGATTTAATTAAGTGAGACAATACCGGTACCTCTCTGACCTTGGTGAATATCGTCTCTCCAGGTACATTCCCATCTGGCTCACTTTCATACCTGCTATCACCTGATGCGTAAAGAAGTTGACCTTTCAACTCTCCGATAGACTTAACTCCCTAAAATGATATTTCCCGATGAGAGGCATATCGCTAGGCCTACATCAGCGTTCTCTTTGCAGGAGCTAAAAAGGATGGGGAAGACCAAAGCGATCAGTAGGTATACTATCAGACGATCTTTGGAAGGAACAATAAAACGAAGCATGTTGTGGTAATTTGGAGGTTTATAAAAGAAGTCGGCGTAGCCTATCTAATGCAACTCCAGGCTTACCACGGCCTATCCGATACAAAAGACACAACTACGCCTTGTCGGCGCATTGCATCCCAACTGCATCGGACTTCTTGAGTGGTAATTCGGAGTCTCAGTAGGGGCAATACCAAATTCGGTGTGCTACTTTAGCACATGACACAAATATACTAGTTTTTTCTATCCCACCGCAGCAGTATAACGGCAGAGCATAAAAAGTGGCCGCATCTACTTTGGAGGAACTTAGCCATCAAGCTATACCCTTCTGCACTAAAGTAGAAGCAGGTTAAAAAAACAAACATTTAGTTTACCTGCAAAGGGATCTATCCACGTAAACCTTCCTGCCGGTTCCTCCAATACAATAGCAACCTCCACGAGGCCCCGTATAATACGTCCGATAAGATGCAGTTCTCGCACGTTGTGGCGGAGGTGAGGGATCTACAACAGCATTATAGCCCGGAGAGAGATTAGATCGTGAACTATTTCCTTTCGCTCTTTTCTGCTTTTATAGAAGGCTGGTTCCTGCTGGTCTTAAGGGTATTCGCGTGTATGAAGCGATAAATGATATTGTCCCTGATTTGGAACTCGGAATTATGAATGAGAAACCCTTTCTTGAATTTAAGGAAAAATTTCTGTCAAATGAGCTTGAAATTTTGGAGTAACGGTTCCGGGATTTGCGTTGGTTGGCTTTTGAAACCGAAAACTGTCTACCGACAGCAACGTTTACTAATTGTTCAAATGTTTCTATTCACACTATCAGCCCACTGACGCAAAGCCCGTGTTAGCGGCAGTAATTACTTCTTATAAAATATACTTTACTGATTCATTATGTAGACCATCAAGGTGGTCGTCCCAAAGACCATGCGTTGCCATGCGAGTTTTTATTTCTGAATACGTATCATTGGAATGAAGTATTGTTGAACATGTCGCGGTATAAATACTATCACATTGGCATTCCAAAAGAATGTCCTCAACAATATTCTTAAGCTTGTTTCTTCTTTGTATAATTTTATTTGCTTCAAAGCCCTCAAGTCTTTCCATAGCTTTCTCAATTGTTTTTTCAAGTGCTTCACCAACCTCAAATCTTTTCTTTACTGCGCGTTCAGTGTTGTTCAAATCCACAACATCAATCGTTGATTTACCTTTCGTGTCTTTGTCTTTAAATCTGTATAGCCTAAACTTTAAATGGGTTGAGGGGTAATTAATAAATGGGTTGATAATCGGATCTGTAATAACATCATGAGTACTTTTTGATCCATTGCATCTTTTACATGATGGTAAAAGATTATCCCACTCCATTACTTTGTTTGGGTTACTATCTTTATCTTCGAAATGCTCAACTTCCATGTATTTGGATTCCTCCTTTAAGTCGCATTCACAATAAGCGCATTTACCATTACTTAAATCAAGAAGACTTTCCTTTAACCAATCTATATTCCAAACGTTTGTCCTATTGGCTATGAATTCCGCTGTTTGAGAAGCTACAAATGTCGGTGTAAGTTGAATAGGTGTAATATTTCGTTCGATTTTTATCATTGCTATCTAAGACCAGCTAATTGAAATTTCAGTAATTTTCGCAGTGTATTTTCAGGATGAAGTAAATCATCAAGATGACCAAATATTTCATGGGCTTTAGTTGAGTCTTCATTTTCAATAGCCTTGTCGAATTCGGAAATAAATTTGTTAAAAATTTTTGTCCTAATATTATCCATTCCCATTACATCCGTTAAAACTTCTTCAATAGTCCATCCTTGAAAACCAAAAGTGGTATTCGGTAATGCTCTCTGAACAACATTGTTGTTGTCAAAGCCAAGAGCGATAATTTGCTTTGGTTTAGCAGTTTGTATAACATGTGGACTATGAGTTGAGGCAAAAAATTGCGCTTTTGGAAAAACCTCTAATAGAATATCAACAATTTTTTCTTGCCATTCAGGATGTAGATGAAGCTCGATTTCATCAATCAAAATAATTCCATTAAAGTCCTCGGCATTTATTTTTGGGTCTTTAAATCTAAACTCAATTTCTTTAATTATTCCGAACAGTATCGAAATAATTGACTTAAAGCCTGAAGATAAATATTCATAGTAGATTTCACCACTAGGTGTATTTATCATTATTTCATTTGATGATGCATTTACTTTGCTAAAAGAAAAGTCCTTATTAAGCAAAGAAAAACACCGTTTTGATAACTCGAAATTCTTAACTTGTTCTGCTGTTAATGCTCCAGCATGAGGAGAATACAAATAGCGATTTACAAACCAGTTTTTTATGTCGGTAAGATTTATTCCATTAATTGCATCATTCCAAAGAGTATGATTTTCTTTATTTGTGTCTTTGGAAACAGATTGAAGAGATTTATATTGAAAAGTACGTGTCGTCTTTAATGAAATTAGCCCACTTGTTTGACGAAAAAAACCTATAATATTAGTACTTGTTTCAGGAATAAATGTGTCAAACTGAATCTCTTTATTTTCAATCTGTCCATCAATGTCAATCTCAGCAGAAATTTTGCTTATTTCAGATGCAACATTTCTTTTCAAAATATCTGTTTGTCCATTCGAGAAAATGTGAGCTATTGATTCCAACAGAGTTGTCTTGCCAATCCCGTTCGGCCCGCAAAGAATATTCATTCTTTCATTAAAAGAGAGGTCAAGCGATTTAATTCCTCCAACTCCTTCTATTTTAAGTTTGTTAACTCTCATTGTTTAAGTGTCTGTGGTATTATTGCTGCTAACTTATTATTGATTTGTTTTTTTGCAAAACCAGCGGGGGGGGCTGTATGCTTTGTGTAACTGATGGTTGAACTATCTACTAGCTCGCGTTATTGTATTATTCCTGTTTTCTGTGAAGAAATGGAGTCGATCCTAACGGTAGTTATATGCTATGACCTTTTTAACGCAAAGTGTATATCCGAATTTTTCTACTGAAAAAGGCCAATAGTTCGGCCATACTGCCAGAAAAGAAACCGAAATCTCTCGATTTTCGGCCTTTCTGTGGAGGAAACGAGATCCGAACCTACAGTGCTTTGATCCGATTTGGTCTTGCCGTCCCTTTCTGCGTGACGATATTGAAAGCCGCAAAGTGAAACCCACAGTGGACAGACCGCCAAGGATTACTGACAGTTCAAACTAAAGGCAAATGAAAAGCCCGCTGCCCGCTTTCTTCTTGTCCTGAAAGATATTAGATTGCTTTATACGGAAAGAGACACTCCTACCGTTAGCAACGAATCCCTCGTCAGCCTGGCTCTTTTTATTGCTGTTGGCAAACCAGGGGAAATGAAGACCAAAAAACTAGTTTATCAGCGTTTTGAACCAAAACTCGGCAAGCTAGTTTCCCGGCTTATCCTGTCTCGACTAGTTTTCCAAAGTTTCTATCACTTTTGTACCCTATTTGTACCCTAATATCATAACTTACTCATAATCAATATTAATTACTTTCTGTATCGGAAAGTAAGAGATAGTTTATATAACACCAATTGAGCAAATAGGTTCCAGGGATATCTTCCCAATTGCGCTTTGTTTTGAAGGGGGGATATCTGTCTGATAGCGTAAGATCAGGCAAAGTGTTATTTGCAAATTACATAATTGCCCTAATTGTGTAACTCGCAAATAACACTTGTACTTTTCACAAAATACCTTGGCTCCTACACAACATCAGTACATTTTGGAGAGTTTTGCCTGTCTCAATGTCTCTAACGGTCTTCCCATTGTTTTTTTATCCAAAACCCCAATCATTGCACCTTCACAATGTCGATATAAGAATCTACCCTTGTAGCATTTGTTCTCACATTTCGCCCGGGACCGGTAAAAAACTTTATAAAAAACAACGCTCCACACTCGGGGCCGCTTCTTTAAATATTCATACTTTTATAAAAAGTTCACTTTTATTCATTTCTAAACCAATTACTATGATGAAAGGCTATTGGCTCTTTTGCCAGCTTTCGCTGCTATGCTCGATGGCAGCATACGGGCAGTTTACAGCTGGGCCCGGGGGGATTTTCATCGGGGCCGGAACCGCAGTATCTATCGACGGTCTTACGTTGACCCCATCGTCCGATTTTACGGCGGCCTCCAGGACCCTGACCGTCTCACCGACGCCGGTCCCTGGTTCGCCACCAGGCATTGCGCGCGTGTACCAATTCGATCAGCCCGTCAACTTCGCGGGCAATGTAGGCTTCTACTACCAGGCAGGCGAGCTGAACGGCAACGCTGAAGAAACACTGCAGCTTAATTACGGAACAGCGGGTGCTTACACTTCCGCCCCGGGTAGCACCGTCGACGAGACAGCGCACTATATCTCCAACACCCTGCCGGCTGTGACGAGCTTTGACGGCCTGACTGCGGCACAGGAAGGAGCATTGCCCGTAAGGCTGGCAGACTTCGTGGTGAGAAAGACCGAGCATGCGGTCATGCTGAACTGGCAAACCGCTTCCGAAGAGAACAGCGCATTCTTTGAAGTACAGCAAAGCCGGGATGCCACGAAATGGAATGTACTCGGCAAAGTAGCTGCCGCCAACCAAGGCAACAAGGAAATGAACTACACATTCCGGGACAATGCCACCCGCAGCGGCCTGCAGTACTACCGCCTCAAAATGGTAGATATCGATGGTACGTTTGCCTACAGCATAATCCGTAGCCTGCAACTGGGCCATACCGCCTGGGTAAACGCATACCCCAACCCCGCGGTAAACCTGGTGCGTGTAGACATGGCCGACAGCAGGGAAACTGCCAGCCTGAAAGTAGTTAACCTCGCCGGCAAGCCGCTTTTCGAGTCGCCGAGAGAAGAAACATCGCACGAAGTGAATATGGAAAGTTTCCCGGCAGGCATCTACCTGTTTTTGCTAAAGGCCGCTTCAGGCAAAACAGAGGCAGTCAAAATCATCAAACAATAACAGCCAACTTTTCGACTGTTACCAAGCTTAATAAATTCAATAGTAAAAATTACAACGTTCATGAAAATCAGTATCAGCTCCAACCGTACCCGGCCGGCCGGAAAGATGAAAGCGGCACTTGTGACTGCAATGCTCGTCTTGTTTGCATTTGCAGCCCAGGCCCAGGTGGGTATAGGTACATCGACACCTGACGGAAGTTCTCAACTCGATATTACCTCTGCAGAAAAAGGGATATTGATCCCGCGAATGAGCTCGACCGAGCGTGGCAACATTGCCAACCCCGCACAGGGCTTGCTTGTGTATCAGACCGATGCCCCAATCGGATTCTACTATTACTCCATAAATACATGGACCAGGCTAACCAACACGGCCGATATCGCGGCTCCTGCATCTCCTGTTATTCCCAGCGGCTATGCGGCAAATACCAATGGTCCTGCCATTCCCGTAGTATTAAATGGCACTGACATTCCATTTCCGAATGCGCAGAAACTATCGGACGGCTTTACCATGGACGGAACAAACACTGTAATGACTGTTGCCAATGCCGGTCGTTACCAGATTTCCTACAAGATGAACACCACGGCGGCTTTGCTTATTTCGGCAAGAGTACGCGTCAATGGCGCTGATTTGGCAGGATCGCTTGTAAATCCATTAATAAGCGTAAACAATTTCGCCTCAACAGTGATCGCGGATCTGCCTGCAGGTTCAACTATCCAGGTGCAGTTCTTCGGGCTCCTGGGCATAGCAGTCCTCGCAGGCGACGCATTCCTCTCCGTTGTAAAACTTCAATAGGCGAAATGAGTACAAGTTCACCAAACAATGACAATTCCATCTCATGAGAAACCAGTGTAGCTTCAACGTTATTATATCCTCCCGGAAGTGGAAGGGAGCATTATTAACTACGGTTCTGACATTCTTCGCACTCACCACCAATGCGCAGGTAGGTATCGGGACTACCACCCCCGATGCAAGCGCCCAACTGGATATTACCTCTACTGTCAAAGGCGTGCTCGTACCCCGCATGACATCGGCCCAACGGGCAGCGATTGCAAGTCCTGCTGACGGGCTGCTGGTTTACGACACCGATACAAAGGGATTTTGGTACAACAAGACCGGTTCTGGCTGGACACAGCTTAACAATGCGGCCTTCGCATTGCCTTATTCGGGCATCGCAACCAACCCGGCACCTCTGTTCTCGGTTACCAACCAGGGGGCCGGTGCTGCACTGGAAGGCATAGCGACCGGTACGGGCCCGGCCGGGCGGTTTGAGAATACCAGCACAGCCAACACAACAGGCAACGTACTGGACGTCAAAACCAACGGATTGGGAAACATCCCGGACAATACGCAGGGTAATGCCTCCTCCTTCCTGGTGAACCATAACAATAGCGTAGGGGCTGCCGTGCGCGCGGAAGTAGGTACGATTTTCGGCAACTTCGGCGCCGCAGCGGTATATGGCACTTCTTCCGGTACCGGGGGATTTGCGGGCCTGTTTCATTCATCCAACACCTCAGGTAACGGCAAGACCCTTGTGGCCATTTCGGATGGCAACGGCGATGCTGTTACCGCCAACGCGGCCAATGGCGGCAACGCCATCGAAGCAAACATTGATGGCAGCGGTGATGCAGTCCATGCCTGGGTACCCAGCTTCGCCACCGGAAGAGCAGGCCGGTTTGAAATTTTTAACGAAGACAACGAAAATGAGGTGCTTACCGTCACTACAGTTGGAAACGGGATCGGGGGCAATTTCAAAGTAGACCGGGCAACAGGCACATCTGCGGCCGTAAAAGGGGAAGTGAATTCGATGTTTGCCAACTTCGGGACTGCCGGTGTGATGGGTCTATCTTCGGGCACCGCTGGTTATGCCGGATTATTTTACTCCTCCAACCCTGCAGGAAACGGCCCCGGAGTATTGGCTCTGACCGAAGGAAGTGGAAACGCCATCACCGCCGCTGCCGGTGGAAACGGGGATGGAGTGGAAGCTACCGCAGATGGCGGCGGTAATGCAATTTTCGGGTGGATCCCCAATTTCGGCACCGGGAGGGCGGGCCGGTTTGCAAATTTCAACGTGGCAAACGGCAACCCGGTTCTCCAGGTTAACAACTCGGGCACGGGGAGCGCCTTGTTGATTAATCACACAGGCGCCAGCGGTAACGTGGCTGCTTACCAAAGCGGCGGGGCGAATGTAGCACGCATCAACAAAGCAGGCAGAGGCTTTTTCAACGGCGGTACCCAGAACAGCGGGGCAGATATCGCAGAAGCGTTTGATGTTGTAAGTGACCCGTCCGAATACGAGCCGGGCGATGTTTTAAGCATTGCAACCTCTAAAGACCGTACCGTCGAAAAAAGCACCGGCGCCTACAGCTCCATGGTATTAGGTGTATACGCCACCAAACCAGGCGTGCTGCTTACAGAAGAAAACATCGATAGCGACCTGTCCGGAAAAGTACCAATGGGCGTAGTAGGTGTGATACCGACCAAAGTATGTACCGAGGGCGGGGTAATCCGGCGGGGCGATTTACTGGTTACTTCCTCGATACCCGGCGTTGCCATGAAGGCCGATCAACAAAGAGTAGAAGCCGGTCAGATTCTGGGCAAGGCCCTGCAGAACTTCGAAGGCGACGGGGTAGGCAAAATCAACGTATTCGTCAATGTTAAATAGAAAAACCCATCAAAAACCATGAAATACTATTTGATCATTGCCTTACTGGCATTAACAGGCGCAGCGGCAACAGGCCAGTCCAGGTTCAGGACCGATGAAAGTATCATCAGCCAGCTAAAGAACGGAACTGCGCCCGGGCTTGTCTTCAGCACGGAACCAGCTGCCAAAAAGGAGATCACTCCGCGGCCTGTGAGTACCCAAAAAAGCATAGGCCGGCAAATACGCAGCAATACCGTACCCGGCCTGCAATACAAAGAAGAAGCAGGCGGCACAAACGCCGAAAAGGTAATGGATACCCGGAGAGAACCTACCCCCTCATTGGATGGAGTGAAAGCCGCCGACGGTCAAAAGCCAGCCGAAAAACCGACGACCGGCCAAAACGCCCCCTAAAACAAGTTTGTCCCGTTATAAATTTGTTCCAAATTTATAACGGGACAAACTACCTCCGGCCAGGTTCAGGCCGGGATCTTATCTCTCCTTAGCTTTGAAGCTTTTTCTTTGACACGCCGGGAAAGAACAAAACGAAAATGATCAACACCACGATCGACCCGATCGCCGGATAAATCCAAATTCCCTGCCAATCGTGAGCGATGCTGCCTACCGGCTGTTCCAGGGTATGATAGGCTTGGGAAAACCCTGCTAAATGGGTTCCGACAAACGCTCCTACCCCCCAAAGAATAAATGCAATGAGTCCCTGCGCTGCTCCGCGTATTGTCTCGTTTGCTTCCTCGTCTACGTATAGCTGCCCTGCAATGAACAGGAAGTCGTAGCAAACCCCGTGAAGCAGAATCGCTGCGAAAACGAAAACGGTTTGAAAAGAGACTGAATCCACGCTGCCGGCCAGTAAAAAATACCGGATGGCCCAGCACAGAATCCCTATAAATATTGTCTTTTTATACCCCAGGCTTCTCAGGATAAAAGGTAGCAGCAACAGGCAAATAACATCCGAGACCTGGGCAAGGGACATCTTTGCAGCCGAATAAGTCCACTGTAGCTCTGTAACATACAGGTTCATGTTCACAAAGTAGAAATACAGCGGAATACAGATCAGGAACATGCACACGATAAAAATGGCAAAGGACGGCTTCTTGAAAAGGGCAAGCGCGTCGAGTCCGAGGATATTGGCAAGACTAACGTCCTTGCCGGTTTTCTTGGGCGGCGTATGCGGCAGCGTAAGGGAGAACAGGCCGAATAGCACCGAAACGGCGCCAGCGAGGTAGAATTGAACCGCCGATTGTTCGCCCTGGAAAAGAATGCTGAGCGTTAGCCCGCCGACGATCCATCCCACGGAGGACAGCGCTTTGACCATCGGGAAATCACGCTTCTGATCCGTAAGATGATGTAAGGAAAGGGAATTCCCTACTGCCAGTGTAGGGACAAAAGTAGTGCAGTACACAATTAACGTGGGATAAAACGACCCGAAGGTCTTCATGCTCGGGAGAAGAAATAACAATGCACCGCCCAGGATCCCGAGAAGGGCGAGAATTTTTTCGGACGCGAAATACCGGTCGGCAAGCAGGCCCACGAAAAACGGCGAGATCATAGCTCCAATCGCGAAAGCGCCATAGGCCAGGCCTATTTGTGCACCATCGAACTCGAGTGTTTTACTGAGGTACGTCCCCATACTTACGTACCATGAACCCCATATGAAATATTGGAGAAACATAAAGGCAGCAAGCTTAATTCTGATTTGGCTTTGGGTTTGGGTTTGGGTTTGGATCATAACTATTTAAGGTATTAGGTTTAATATCGTATAAAGAAAAAAGAAAGTCTCAAATACTCCCTGTCGTCACCCCGGTAACACCGAAAAATCCTGACCTGTTTGATTATAACGCCCTGTAGATGTTGTACGAAAAAAGGCCTTCGACGAGCTCAGGCACCGTCCGGATGGTGCCTGAGCTCGTCGAAGGCCTTTTATACCCGCTCGAGAATTGGATAGAACCCGTGCATCCGGCCGGCCGGCATAGAAGCCGGCCAAATCAATGCCGGAATTTCGCCCGTTCATCCTCATCAAGCCCATGGGTAAACGTCACCCAGGTGACCACTTTCCCTTTTCCAAAGTCCGACTGTGACGCGTAAATCCAGCAATGAGGACTATAAAGAAAAAAGGAATCACAGACAGCTTTACGGGCTTCTCCATTTGCCTTATTTCACCGCAGGCATCTGGGCCAGCTCAATGCGGTACGGTACGCGTATACCGGCCTCGCCAAGCGCCTTTTTGATCTCGCGGTAGGAATCAAAATAAACATCCCAATAGGTCACATCGGTCGCGTAGGGTCTGACATCCAGAATAAGGCCGCTCTCCCCGAAACTATTGATTTCAATAGTGGGTTCATCCGGCAGGCGTGCGGCAACCTTGTCCAAAGCGCCTCTTATCAGGCCTTTTATTTTCTCAAAATCCTCCTCGTAAGGTACGGCCACATTCAGGTCTACACGCAATTTTCCATTGGCCGTAAGATTGGTCATGATGTCACTGGTAGCCAATCCGTTAGGAATAATTACCTGCTTGTTGTCGGGTGTCCGGATCACGGTATTGAAGATCTGGATTTCCTCCACATTCCCCAGTGTACCTTTCAGCTGCACGAGGTCGCCCACTTTATAGGGCTTAAAAATCAATATCATAATGCCGGAAGCGAAATGGCTGAGCGAACCCTGGAAAGCCAGGCCTATAGCCAAACCGGCGCCGCCCAGAAGCGCAATAAATGAAGCCGTCTTAACGCCGATACTGCCGGCTACACTGATTACCACCAGTATTTTAATCACCGCTATCACAATCGAAGTCAGGAAAGGTACAACGGTGCTGTCCATACCTCTCTTGACCATAATCCGTTTGAGGAAAACCCCCAGCTTGTTGGCTACCCAAAAACCAATAAACAGGGTAAGCAGTGCGATAATGAGGTTGGGAGCAAAATCAATGAGCTTTTGCGTCAAATATTCTGCTTTTGAGAATAAAGTACCTGTATTTTCCAGCATGTTCTTAAGAAGTTAATGATAGTGGCAATGGGACGAATAACGATATTGGTTTGATAATTTCCAAATCAAATTTTCTGTCATTTCTACTGTTAGTTAACTAACTGTGAGCGAAAAACGTCACGCACTCTTCCCGACCGGGAACAGGAGAAACTCACTACCGACTGCCTTTTCGCATAGGATTGGCCGCCCGATTTCTTTAAGGTGGTACGAATCTCAAATCGCTCTTTTCTGCCGAGCGCTGTATTTGGAAATAAAGGTTCCATAAGATACGTTTGCACCATCAAGAAAATGACATTACTGAGCGACGAAATCCTGGTAAAAATGCTGAAAGCCGACGACCATGCAGCTTTCAGGGAGATTTACAAAAGATACTGGAAATCGCTTTTCCTGGCAGCGCAGCGGAAACTGAAATCGGAAGAAACCTGCGAAGAACTGGTGCAGAATATCTTTCTGGCTATCTGGGAAAAAAGGGATACCCTGCTCATCGAGAACCTGCGCGGATATCTTTTCAGCGCTCTGAAATACCAGGTCGTTGATCAACTGCGCAGGGAGCTGCTTGCCGAGAAGTACTCAGGTTTCCTTCAGGCCAAAGAGGAACAATACGAAGAAACTCCCGAAGGAGCGCTTCATTTCCGCGACATCTCAGCCATTTTCGAAAGCATCTTTGCACAGCTCCCGGCGAAAACCTCGCGGGTCTTCCACCTTAGCCGGATAGAACATAAATCCACAAAAGAAATCGCAGCCCTTCTCGATATCCCGGAACGTACAGTAGAATATCATATTACTCAATCGTTGAAAATACTGCGCCGGCAGCTTAGTGACTTTCTACCCCTCTGGATCATTGTTTGTTATAAATTACTGAATGGGTAGTCTCTGCGAGACCTTGGTCATCTGACATTTTACATTTCTAGCCAGAGCTGCTCCCGACAGGAATATGCGCAGCGTCATAGAAAATGTTCTTTTTCAATAAATTACGCTAACACCGCCTCTCTTTATATAACTTTTAAAAGAAAGCATAACACAAACCTGCGGACACTACCTGTTTCTTCGACTTAATAGTAGCGGGAGAGATAAGCAGGAGGATGAAGGTTACGGAGACAGCGAATATCTGTAGACGGTTGCCCGCCAAGGATTCAAAACAGTGAAACGAAGTCAGAATGAGCCATAGTACCTTTACAGATTTGTTGAAAAAGTACCAGCTTGGTACCGCGACCGAAAACGAGCGGAAAGTGGTCGAGCAATGGTACGCCTTAATAGAGGAAGAACCCCGTTTTCTCCAACCCGACGAATGGGAGACGCTGGAAAAACGACTATGGCTGAAACTGGAAGAGAAAACACACTCCCGGCGAGGTTCCGGGCAGATAAAAACCACGAGGAAGTGGAGTCCCCTGGCCAGGTATGCAGTAGCAGCAGCGTTTTTACTTATTGCCACATTAACGGGTTTCCTGCTATTCCGGCAAACACCCGGGCAGGCTATCTCCGGTACCGCCACAACAACCCGGCTGAAATCGGTTCGGAATACTGATAAAAAAGAAATCCGTCTCACGCTGGAAGACAGTAGCATAGTTTTGCTGGCTCCCGGAAGCGAATTGTCCTACCCCGTTCATTTTACGAACAACAGTCGGGAAGTACACCTTTCAGGGGAGGCTTTCTTTATGATTGCCGAAGCAGCGGACCGGCCTTTCTTTGTCAATGCAGGCAAAATAACTACCAAAGTGCTCGGCACCAGTTTCCGGATCAGGTCGCGGCCCAACCGTTCGGAAGTCGAAGTATCCGTGCGGACGGGTAAGGTATCCGTGTATGAAAAAGCTCGGGAAAACGATAAAAAATCAGCTAAAACCAGCAACGGGGTAATTCTTACTCCGAACCATCAGGTGACTTTCCATGAAGACAACGGGCTGTTTATAACCGGCCTGGTCGAAAACCCCGAAATTCCTGAGACAGCCTTGGAGCCATCCAACCTTTTTGACTACCACGACACGGAGTTATCGAAGGTGCTCGACGATCTGAAAAAAGCTTACCACATAGATCTTGAGCTTGAAAAGAAATCCCTGGGAGAATGCCCACTGACGGCAAACCTCAAGCAAAAAGACCTTTATGTTCAGCTTGACCTGATTTGCGCCGCCATCCAGGGCAGTTACAAGGTAAAAGGAGTCACCATCCTGATCGATGGGAAAGGGTGTGAGTGACCGCGGCTTCAGAAGGAGACCACGATATTGTGCGCGATCCGGGAACATACCGGGCCGGCAACGTTACCAACATTTTACAACCCAATAGCTTTTATACTGATGAAATAGACTATCCGAAATCGTAAAAAAGCCGGCTATATTTCCACTATAGCCGGCCCGAAACTCCCCCGTCAACAGAATGGCAACCGCTAAGCTAACCATAACCCGGTGAGAGGGGATTGTTTTGTCCAATTCTCACATTCAACAAAACCTTGTAAACATATGAAAAAAAACAAAAGGGTACCCTGGATCCTATTCCGAATCATGAAAGCTTCAATTCTGCAGATAACGCTCGGGCTGATTTTCTCCGGAATCTCCTATGCTTACGAAGGTATGGCACAGGAATTTCTGAACAGGCCGGTTACACTGAAGGTGACGAAGGAGCGGCTCCATGACGTGTTGGACTCCATCGAAAAACAGGCAGGAGTGGGTTTCGTTTATAGCTCGAAAGCCATCAGGGCGGACAGGAAAGTGAACGTTAATGCCCAAAAGCTCCGGTTATCGGAATTGCTTTACCAGATACTTACCCCATTGGATATCAATTTCCGGATCATGGAGGGACGGATCATTCTCAACCCTGCCCATCAGCGGTTACCCACCGGAAATCCTGAAGCTGAGCCGGCAAAAACACACAGAACAGAAGCCTTTGCCTACCCCGTTATGCGCGAAATAAGGGGAAAGGTGCTTGACGAAAACGGAACGGGCCTACCCGGCGTCAGCGTGCTTCTCAAAGGCACCTCAAGAGGTACTGTTACCGATCTGGACGGTCACTTTGTGCTGAGTGACGCCGACGACAAAGCCGTCCTGGTTTTCTCTTTCGTAGGCTATGTCTCCCGCGAGGTAGAGGCCGCCAACCAGACCGCTATCGAGATCACAATGGAAGTGGATCAAAAAGCGCTGAAAGAAGTGATCGTAGTGGGCTACGGAACCCAGCAGAAAAAAGACCTGACGGGTTCGGTCATATCCATTGACCAGGAAAAAGTAAAAGACCTGCCGGTCGCCACCCTTGACCAGAAAATGATTGGCCAGGTGGCAGGTGTCCAGATCCAGCAGCTTTCAGGATCCCCCGGCGGCGGCACTTCTGTCAGGATACGCGGCGCGGGCTCCCTCGGCGCGGGGAATGAGCCGCTTTACGTGGTTGACGGGATGCCTTATTCATCGGGGCTCAACCAGAACCTCAACCCGCTGATGCTCATCAACCCCAACGATATTGAAAGTATTACCGTCCTGAAGGACGCCTCTTCAACCGCAATTTACGGATCACGTGGCGCTAACGGTGTGGTCATGATTACTACCAAAAAAGGCCAGTACAACAAGACACAGGTAACGGTTTCGGCCATGCGCGGTGTACAAAAGGTACCGAAAAGGGGGCGGCCTGACCTCATGACCCAACGGGAATTTGCGGAACTCCAGCGAAACAAGATAGAAATTGCCGTACGCAGAGCAGAAAACAGGGAAGCTACACTTGACGACTACCCGGAAGCGTACCGGTACCCCGAGCAGCTTTCGGGCAAAGGGACCGACTGGTATGACCTGATCCTGCAGGACGCTCCAATCGAAGACTACAATGTTTCTATCCAGAAAGGAGGAACCGACTCAAAGCTCGATTTCGGGATCGGCTACTTCAAGCAGGGCGGTGTACTGCAATATACGGGCGTTGAACGATACAGCGGCAAGCTCGGAGTAGAAACTGGCATCGGTTCGAAAGTAACCGTCGGCGCCACCCTCCAGCCTACCGTCATCGTTCAGAACCGAAGCAATACCAACAGCAACCGGGAAGACATTATCGGAGTGGCCAACTGGGCCAATCCGCTGCTTTCACCCTACGATGCGGAAGGAAACCTCATCCCCTACCTCGTTTCCCCCCAAAGCAAGTATCACTCGGCGTGGAGCTTCGCCAACCCGCTGTTCGTACTGCGCGAGACCACGCAGCGGGAAAAGCAATTCCAGAACCTGGGAAATGCCCATCTTACCTGGAATATCATTCCCGGACTCGAATGGAAAACCGCGCTCAGTACGCAATGGTCTACCAACAGTTTTTTCCAGTACACGCCCAGCACGGTCGGAGGATCCAATCGCCCGCCGACAAGAGGAACCGGCAGCTCCTCCAACAGCCGTTCCGAGAGCTTCAACTGGCTGATCGAAAATACACTTGCCTACAACCGCACTTTCGGCATTCATCGTTTTGATGCGGTCATCGGTTACACGGCTCAGAAAAATTCTTCCCGCGGGATCAACCTGAATGCTTCTCCATACACCAACGACCTGATACAGACCATCAATGCAGCCCAGGCCATCGGAAGCTGGGACGAAAACACCAATGCCTGGAGCATGATTTCCTACCTCGGACGGATTAATTACGGCCTGAAAGGAAAATACCTTTTCACGGCTACCCTGCGGTCGGATGGATCGTCTCGATTCGGCGCAAACAACCGCTTCGCTACCTTTCCATCAGTGGCAGGGGCCTGGCGAATTTCGGAAGAAGGTTTTATGAAAGCCCTTCCCGGTGTAAACGAATTGAAGCTGCGCGCCAGCTACGGTATCAACGGGAACAACAACATCGGGAATTACTCGCATCTGGCAGCCATCAACTCAGGAGCGTATGTCTTCGCCGGCAACCAGGTAACGGCCTCTTATGCAGGAATCGCAAACCCCAACCTTACCTGGGAAGAATCCAACCAGTTTGACCTTGGCCTCGACGCCGAGCTTTTTGACGGCAGGATCAGCGCCACCGTCGATTTTTACAACCGGCAGAGCCGGAACATGCTGCTCAATGATGTGATTCCAGCCATTACCGGCTTCAACTCCCAGGTGGTCAACAAAGGGGAGGTGAGGAACCGGGGAATTGAAATCACGCTGGCAGGGTCGCCCCTGACGGGTACACTCAGGTGGGATGTCGGCGCCAACCTCGCCTTCAACCGCAACAAAGTACTTTCGATCAACGAAAACAACGACCGCATTCTCTCCGGCAACAACGACAATAACCCCACCCACATTACGGTAGCGGGAAAACCGATCGGCCAGTTCTTTGGCTTCGAGCTGTTAGGTGTTTATACCGACGCCGACATGGACGATCCCAACGTGGTCAAATCCACCCAGGTATACCCGGGCAATCCTAAATACCGTGATATCGACGGCGACAAGATTATTAACGACCTTCTGGATTACACCATTATCGGGAGTCCGCACCCGGACTTCACATTTGGTCTGACCAACAACTTTACCTATAAGCGCTTCAACCTTGGCATCATTATCAACGGCCAGAAAGGCGGCCAGGTCATGAACGGCCTGCGCCAGACTGTAGATAACCTCCAGGGCTTTTTCAATGTCCGGAGAGAGTGGGTCAACCGCTGGAAAAGCAGTGACGACCCCGGCACCGGTATGCTCTACGGCGTGCCCAAGCTTACGCCCAGCTGGGGGCATCGCGTTAATTCGATGTGGGTGGAGGACGCCGGTTTTCTAAGGATCGCCAACGTTACGCTCGGCTATACACTTCCGGGTCATATTACCGAAAAAACAAAATTTATCAGCAGTTGCCGCCTGTATCTGACTGTTCAGAACCTGGCGACATTCACCCGTTACGAGGGCGCCAACCCCGAGGCACAGTCCCGAAACCTCAACAACACGCTCTCGCCCGGTTATGATATGTCTTCCTACCCGTTGTCAAGGACATCGTCAATCGGGTTGAACCTGTCATTCTGAGGTCCACTCGCCATCAACCATCACCATTCAACACCGGAAATAATGAAATTAAAATTCATATTCTTCCTTCCCCTTCTTCTGCTTAATGCATGTTCGGAGCGATTCCTGGAACTCTACCCGGAAAACAGCCTTAGCGAGGGAAACTTTTATAAATCTGACGTAGAGATAACCCTGCTGGTCAACGGCTGCTATGTCCCGATGCGGGACTACGAAAAAAACTGGCATTGGGTATTGGCCGAGCTTCCTTCTGACAACTCCAGCTTTCAGAACAACATCAGGACCGGCGAGGCGGTCAGGGGCGTTATCGATCAATTCATTCAGACATCCAGCAACCAGGCGTACGCCAATTTCTGGAACCTGTCGTATAACGGTATCACCCGCTGCAACAAAGTCATCGCCGAACTCGACAACCCGGCTATTCAATGGGCGGACGATAGGCTGAAAGAGAGAGCCGCAGGTGAAGTGCTTTTTCTACGGGCACTCTATTATTTCAACCTCGTGCGCCAGTTCGGCGGAGTTCCGCTGGTACTTGCACCCATTACTTCGAAAGAAGCGGTTGACTATAAAAGAGTGCAGGAGCAGGATATCTATGACCATATCATCAGCGACCTCCAGACATCGGCAACACATTTTGCCAAGACGGAGGCGATCCATGAAGAGGGCCGTGCCGGCAGGTATGCTGCCCTTGGGCTACTCGGAAAAGTATTCCTGACCCTTGGCCGTAACCAGGAAGCCGAAACCGTCCTTAAACAGGTAATCGACTCCGGGAAACACCGGCTTCGGGAAAACTACGCCGACCTTTTCAATCCCGCCAGCAAAGACTATACCGAAACGATTTTTGCGGTCCAGTATTCCGAAGCCAGCGCCGAACTGGCCCAAACCTTCATTTTCACTTTTGCCCCCCACACATCGGGCGGGGCAGTTACCAACCGGCCGAACATCGCGATCACGGCAGCCGGATGGAACCAGCCAACCCAGGACCTGATCAATGCGTTCGAAAAAGACGACAAAAGAAAGGCTGTTGCCATCGGGTTCTGGACCGGTACTGACTGGGACGGGCTGACAAGGCCCGTACCCTACTGCGCCAAATACAAACCCCCGGTTTCCGCTCCGGATTCCCGGTGCGGAGACAATCTCCCGGTGCTTCGCTACTCCGACGTGCTGCTGATGTATGCCGAGGTCCTCAACGAATTGGGCAGAACGGGAGAAGCCGCGCCATACATCTCGGCCGTAAGGGAAAGAGCCGGGGTCACTGCCGTCACCGGTTCTGACCAGGCCGCACTCCGGCAGCTCATCCAGGACGAACGTCAGCGGGAATTCTGCTTTGAAAATCAACGATGGTATGACCTCAAGCGTACCGGGAAAGCAGTGAGCGTAATGACGGCGCACGGACAGCGTGAAAAGGCTGCAAAACCATTCCTGTACCCGGAAGCCTACAACCAGATAGCGGTGAAGTTACTGGCGCCCATCCCGGCTAACGAAGTGTTGATCAATAAGCTGGAACAGAATCCCGGCTATTAGTTGTAAAATAGTGAGTTGTTAATCACCATCGAGAGTTATGAATTATTTGATTATGCTATTTGTCCTGGCAGCATCGGTTTGGCTGCCGCGACACGACACCGCACGAAGTGAAGTTCCCGTTGATCGCCCTAATGTGATCTTCGTTTTTGCAGACCAGTGGCGGGCCGAAGCTACCGGCTATGCCGGTAATGCCGATGTGATTACGCCCGTAATCGACAAAATGGCCGGGGAAAGCGTTGTATTCCACAATGCCGTAGCTACCATGCCGGTCTGCGCTCCCTACCGGGGTACCCTCCTGACGGGTCAGTACCCGCTTACGCATGGGCTATTTTACAACGATAAGCCCCTGGCCACCGATGCCGTTACTATGGGAAAGATATTCAAACAGAACGGCTACGCAACCGGGTATATCGGCAAATGGCACGTAAATGGTCATGCCAACGGCGAGCATCCCTTTGCCGCCCGCGACAAGCCGGTACCCAGAGAACGCAGGCAGGGATTTGACTATTGGAAGGTCAGGGAAGTGACACATGACTATAATCAATCTTTCTACTTCGACGAGAACGACCGGAAACATGATTGGGAAGGCTACGATGTGTTCCCCCAGACCGACAGTGCGATAGGTTTTATCCGCAACCACAAGCAATCACCATTTTTGCTGGTACTTTCGTGGGGACCACCTCACAATCCCTATCATACCGCACCCGAAAAATACCGGAAGATGTACGACCCGGCGCGCCTTTCAGTAAGGCCCAATGTCCCCCCCGCCATGCAGGATAGCGCCCGACAGATCCTGGCCGGCTACTATGCGCATTGTACCGCCCTCGACGATGCCCTGGGCAGGCTGTTGAAAGCGCTCGACAACGAGGGTATCGCCGACAACACCATTATTGTTTTTACCTCCGATCACGGCGACATGCTCCTTTCGAAAGGCGTGCTCCGCAAGCAACGCCCCTGGGACGAATCGATCCTGGTGCCGATGCTGCTCCGTTACCCGGCCCGTTACGGAAAAAAGCGGATTGACATTCATAAACCGATCGGCACACCCGACCTCCTCCCTACCCTGCTGGGTTTGTCAGGCATCGACATCCCGCGGAGCATCCAGGGGTCAGACGTTAGCCCGGGAATTTCCGATCCGGCGAAATACCCCGTAGATGGCGCGCTGATCATGCTTCCGGTACCTTTCCATGAGTGGCAATTTATGAACGGCGGTCGCGAATACCGGGGAATAAGGACCGAAAGGTACACCTATGTGCGAAGCCTTGCCGGCCCCTGGCTGCTCTACGACAACGAAAAAGATCCCTACCAGGAAAACAACCTGAGTACCGAGCCGCAATACGCGTCGATCCGGGAACAACTTGACCGGCAACTGGGCAAGATCCTCAGAAAGACGAACGATGAATTCCTGCCTGCTGATGATTACATGAAAAAATGGAATTATACTTATGATGGCAAAGACAGCCTTCGCCCGCCGGCTTATTGGGAGAATGTAAAAAGAAGAGCAGTCAAAACGAAGTAATAAAGACAGTCTTATGCAATTACACAAGACCATATTAACAGCCATTCTGGGTGTACTTCTGTTCCCCCTTACCAGCTGGGCACAACCCGGCAGGCAACCTAATATTATCTTCCTGCTCGCCGACGATCACCGCTACGACGCGCTGGGCGCAGCCGGCAATACGATCATCCGTACCCCGCACCTTGACAGGCTGGCACGCGAAGGCGTATACTTCAAAAACGCCTACGTCACTACGGCCATCTGCAGCGTAAGCCGGGCCAGTATCCTCAGCGGGCAGTACCTGTCACGCCACGGCATCGACGACTTCGCCAAGGACTTCAGTCCGGGCGCACTGGCCCATACCTACCCGCTGCTTCTGAAGAAAGCCGGCTACACCATAGGGTTCGCCGGTAAATACGGAGTTGGCGCCAATCCGCCTGAGACGGAGTTCGACTATTGGAAGTGCGTCAACAAAGGGCAGCCGCCTTACTGGTATAAAAGAGCCGACGGATCGCTCATCCACGACACCGACACGGTCGCTAACAGCGTTGCCGACTTTCTTGCCCATTTCGCCGGCAAAGGGCCTTTTTGCCTCTCGGTCAGCTTCAAGGCGCCGCATGAGCTCGACGGCAACCCGCCACTGTACCCGGTACAGAAACGTTTCGAAACACTTTATTCGGATACGCAGATACCGCTGCCCGCCACCTACGGCCCTGAATATTGGGAAAAGCACCCTGCTTTTTTCCGGACCGACGAAAACATCGGCCGCGTAAGGTGGAAGCCGCTCTTTTCTACGCCTGAGCGCTACCAGGAAACCGCAAAAAATTACTACCGGCTGGTAACCGGCGTTGACGAGGTAGCCGGCAAGATCAGGCAGCAGCTCGAAGCCCTGGGTATTGCCGGCAATACGATCATCGTCTACATGGGCGACAACGGCTTTTGCCTCGGTGAGCACGGGCTCCAGGGCAAGTGGTTCGGCTTCGAGGAGTCAATCCGGGTGCCCCTGATCATCTACGATCCCCGCGCGGCCGCACCTCCTCATACCGAGGAGAAGATTGCCCTCAATATTGATATTGCCCCTACGCTCCTGGATCTGGCCGGTCTCCGCGCGCCGGGTGTAATGCAGGGCAAAAGCCTGGCGCCATTCCTTAGCGGGCGCCGGGTCAAATCATGGCGCGACGATTTTTTCTACGAGCACACCTTCCTGGGTACGCCTCGTCTGCCGAAAACCGCCGGGGTGGTAAAGACAGACTGGAAGTACATCATGTATACCGAGCACGGTTACGAGGAATTCTATGATCTGAGGAGGGATCCGCACGAAACCAGGAACCTGGCCGACGATCCGGAATATTCAAAAAAACTGGAAGCGTTTCGAAAGCGTTATCTCGCCTATTCGAAGCAGGTCAAAGATTAGCCGCCAACCGGCGCTGCAAAACCTGTCATTTCATATGCACGGCTCGCAGATGAAATGGCAGGTTTTGCACTAAAATAACGGGATCAGTCCCCTACAGCATCAATTATCCGGGTTCTGAACCAGCAGCGGATTTGCATTCATATCACCCTGCGGAATTTTGAACAGGAAGTTTTTGCCTGGCTTGAAATACAGGTCCATGGTGTACATGTACCAGCCGTTCTCTTTGCCGTAGCGGACTTCATTCTCGATGCCGTCGCCGATCCGGCCGGTCCTGACGCCTTCGTAAAACATGACTCCTTCCCCGATAAATTCCCATCCGCGTTCTCTGTAAACGGCCGCTGCAAATGCTTCTTTCCCGAGTTTGCCCAAGGGTTTCAGCCCGGCGCGGTCACGTACCTGATTGAGGGCCGCTAAGGCCTCGTCACTCGGTCCTTCTCCCGCTTCGCTATCGGCTTCGGCAAAATTGAGCAACACGTCAGCGTAACGCATCGCATAAATATTGGCTGCCGGCAACTCGTAAACCACCGAATTTTGCGTGCGGTCGCCGAATTTGATCATCCCCGGGTACGAAGCGGTCCAGCCACCGGTTCCGGGGCGCCTGCCTTTATCTGCGGCTTTCCACTCGGTTTTGGTGCCGTTAGGCAAAGTAAGTTCGGTCACGAAAGTGGCACTTTTTCTTAGATCGCCGGGTTCGTACGAATTGAAAGCGGTGATAGACGGCGCCGTCATGTTGTTATACGAGTAGGCCCCTGTTACCGCGTTGGCCCCGAGCCCGAAACTTGTGGTGAACTGGTGCAGGAAGTTGGTGGAATAGGCGTCGTGGGAGAATTGCAATTCAAAAACAGATTCCTGCCCGTTCTTGTTTCCGGTGTTGTACCAATACCAGAGGTCCTTAAAATCAGGTTCCAGTTTATATTCCGCCGAAGTGATTACCTGTCTGGAGTAATCCCTGCTTTTCTCGAAATACTCTTTCTTTTCCTGGATACTGCCCCGGTGCAGGTACACTTTTCCCAAAAAAGCCAATGCTGCGCCCTTGGTTGCCCGCCAGACATCGGTCTTTTTATAAGCCGATTTTACAGGCAAATGGGCGGCGGCATATTCCAGGTCGGCAATGATATAGTCATAGGTCTCATCCGCCGACTTCCTCGGAATCTGCAGACCTTCCAATCCCTGGGTAAAGGTTTCAGGAATGGGAACACCACCGTATAAACGCACCAGGTGAAAGTACGACAAGGCCCGCAGGAACCTGGCTTCTCCAAAATACTGTTCCTTCAGTGCCTGGTCCATTACTACCCCTTCGCCCCGTCCCAGCACCACATTGGATGCATTGATGATCCTGTAGGCGCGTGAGTACCGGTTCACAATACTCGGCGAAGAGGGATTGTTGATATCAATCCAGCTATTGACCGTGGCCGGGCTGTAGGAAGCGTTGGTAGGCGCACCGAATTCGGTCAGCAGTTCCATTATCCGGATATGTCCGTCCGGCCACTCATTGATGTCCACTCCGAAATGTGTCCGGTAAAGGCCGTACACGCCGAGTAAAGCCACGTTCAGGTCTTCGGCACCTTTGTAAAAACTGGCGGGTGAAACAAAGGTAAAAACCTCTTCGTCGAGCTTGCTGCATGAGTTAAACCCGAGCAGAAAGGACAGTAAACCTATATAGCGAAAGAAATTCCTTTTCATAATAGCCTGTTTAAAAACTCACGTTTAATCCGAACATCGCAATTTTTGCCAGCGGGTAGTTGTTATTCCCGTTCTCGGGATTGTATCCCCTGAAATTGGCAATGCTCAGGTAGTTTTGAAAATTGGCATAGACCGTCAGGTTCTGGAACCAGCTTTTGGCATCGGGAGTAAACGTGTGCGAGAATTTGATATTTTTCAGGATGAAATAGTCCTTGCCCCCCGCCGACCGGTCGGAATGCGTGGTGCCCTTCGCGCCCGGTTTCGGGAAGGTCCCGTCGGTACGGTCCTCCCGCCACATCCGGTCGTATGCGTATTTGGTGGGGATATAAGACCTGTTGGCAAACTGGTACTCGCCGTAAATCAGGTAGGAATCAGAGATAACCATATCTTTCGCCCCTTGTCCGAAAATATCCAGCGACCAGTTTTTCCACGAAAAGGTCGTATTCAAACCGTAGTAAAAGTTAGGGTAGATGGTCCCGGCGAGCACATTGTCGTACTGGTTGATTACGTTATCCCCATTCTGATCAATGTACATTTCACTGCCGATTTCGGCGGTAGGCTGCGCTTTTTTTGCGATAGCCAGTTGTTCATCCGTATAAATAATACCGCCGGACTGCGGGAACCAGCGCCCGTCTACCGGCTGGCCGATCGCAAGCTTGCTGCCGCCGGCCCATATTTCGGTCAGACCGTTGTACAGCTCAGTAAACTGGTTTTTATTTTTAGTCACGTTACCGCCTACATTCCATTTGAAAGGGCCGTCCAGTACCCGTACATCAGCGCTTACTTCTATTCCTGAATTCTGGATTTCGCCAATGTTCTGCAACATGGCTCCGAAACCGGACGAGGTCGGGATGGGGACCGAATAAAGCAGGTCCCGGGTGTTTCGTCTGTAATAGTCCACTACCAGGTTGAGTCTGTCCCGGAACAGCCCGAGGTCAATGCCCACATCCATTTGCGTTGTTTTCTCCCACCTGAGGTCTTTGTTACCGATTGATTCTACATAGCCGATCACAGAGGCGTCGCCGATGCTGTACCGGATCTGCTCCAGTTTAGACAGTGACGCGTAGTTTCCGATTTCCTGGTTCCCGGTCCGGCCCAGGCTTCCCCTGACCTTTAAGAGGCTGAGCACATTCCCGGTTTTCATGAACGGTTCGTCCGACACCACCCAGCCGACGCCGACCGAAGGGAAAAAGCCCCACTTGTTGTTTTCTCCAAACCGCGACGAGCCGTCCATTCGCCCCGTGACGGTAAGCAGGTAGCGGTCTTTCAGGGAGTAGCTTGCCCTGCCGGTCCACGACGACAGCTTACTGGAATAACGGTTGCTGCCGACCCCGGTGATGTTCCCGGCCAACGAAAGATTGTCGGCCCCGGTCAAATCGCTCGGGAAGCCGGCAGCAGTCACGTTTAAACTTGAATAGTGCGTGTATTGGTAAGAATATACGGCATTGGCGGTCAGTCTGTGATCCTGCCAATGGTTTTTATACGTCAGCATATGTTCGGTAACGATCGTCTGCAGCTCGCTGTAGGCCTGGGCGGCCGTTCCGCCCTGCGCCCGGCTGCTATACTGCCTGGAGCTCGAATAGGTCTGGCTTTGCGCGTTGGTTACATCGGCCGCAATATTGGAGCGCAGCGTAAGATTGGGAAGAATCCCTACTTCGAAAAACAGGTCCGATATAGATCGCGAGGCCGGGTTTTTAATGGACCTTTCGTAACGGTCCGCTACCGGGTTCCAGGCGATGTCCATATACCCGGAATGGAAGGGGTCACCCGCAGCAAAGTAATAGGAGCCCTCGGGATTATGAATCGGGAAAGTCGGCCAGCCCCAGCGAAAAATATTGGCGAGGTTCGATTCCGACCCGTCGTTGCTGAATGTCTTGTTAAACTGGATATTCGCCCCGACTTTGAGCCAATCCCTGAAACTGTGTTCCAGCTTGCCCTGTAACGAAAAACGCTGAAACTTGGAATTGTACATCAACCCTTCCTGGTCGTAATAGGCGCCGGACAAATAGTAGGTCGTTTTGCCGGTCCCGCCGGCGAAAGACAAATGATGCTCCTGGGTAAATGCCTTCTTCCGGACAAGTTCCTGCTCCCAGTCCGTATCGGCGTCAGGCGCCGGGTTTTGCTCGGTATAAACCGGCTGACCGGTCTGGTTCTTATAGGCTGCGTTCACAAAATCAATGAACTCATCCCGGTTGATCAATTTAACAAGCCGGGCCGGGGTCTGGATACCCAGGTGGGTGGAGTAGGAAAACGTATTCTGCTGCGGCGAGCCGTTTTTGGTAGTGATCAGGATGACGCCATTGGCGCCGCGCGACCCATAAATAGCAGTTGCCGAGGCATCTTTCAGTACTTCAATCGAGGCTATATCCGCCGAATTAATGCTGCTCAAATTGGTACTCACCAGTGGAAACCCGTCCAGTACAATCAAGGGCGAGCTGCTGGCGTTGATCGAACCCACGCCGCGGATCCTGATATTCGAAGTTCCCCCCGGCTTGTTATCCGACAAAAGCGCCAGCCCGGCTACCCTTCCCTGGAGACCCTGCACCAGGTCGGGGGTCGCCACCACCTCGTAATCTTCCGGCTTCACACGGGTGATGGAGCCGGTCAGATCTTTTTTGCGTTGCGTACCATACCCCACTACCACCAGCTCTTCCAGGTTTTTATCTTCAGGCTTCATCCATACATCCAGCGTTGACTTCGTGCCCGCCACATGCTCCTGCGTTGCGTAACCGACGAAAGAAAAAACAAGGGTGGTATTTTCATCCGGGACCGACATACTGAAATTGCCGGCAGCATCGGTCATGGTACCATTTGATGACCCCTTGACGAGAATATTTACACCTGGTAAACCGCTCCCTTTTTCATCAGTCACTTTTCCCTTCAGCACCCTGTCTGTCAAAACACTTATTCCTTCTTCTGCACTTTCCGGTGCCTTTCCGGATGCCGTTTCCTTCGACACAATTACATATTTACCGCTAACGCTATACACTAAACGCATGGGATTCAATAACCTTCCGAGCACCTTTCCGAGCGCTTCCTCATTTGCGCTGAAACTAACCTTCGCTGCGGGCAGAATGTCGTGGTCGTAACTGAACTTTACCTTCGCTTTTTTCTCAATCGCCGCCAGCACCTTCTCCAACGCCTGGTTCTCCAGGTGAAGGGTAAGCGGTCTGGACAATGTTTCCTGCGAATAAGTGTTTCCGGCAATACTCATTCCTAACGTGAGCATCACAAAAAACAGTTGAAAACACGAGAACTTTATCATAGCAAGAAGCAGCTTAACCGCTGGTCTACTTTTTTTCATACTTTTACATGGTTTGCTTTTTCGTTCACGACAATGAAAAACTAACCGATTCCCGACGTCGCCGTTCCACAATTGACGAAGGGATCGTTTCCGCTGACGGTGTTACCAGCACCGTCGGCTTTTTTATTAAAAATTCAGGGCATATCGTCCCCGGACGTATGCACTTTTCAAAAGGCGGTTAGCTGAACGCTCCCCGCGATAATTGTTTCTTATTTCTCCATTCTGTCATAGTTAAGTGTTGGTTTAGCGTTTTTCTATTACAATCCGGGCATCAATGATCTGGTAGGACAACCCCATTGTTTTACATATGATATCCAGCTTTTCGGTCAGCGATTCGTCTTCGAGGCTGACTTTCAGCAGCCGGTGCGCAAAGAGGCTCCTGTCGTAAATAATTTCGACGCCATACGCCTTTTCCAGGGTTTCAAATACTTCGGGGAGCGGCGTGCGGTCAAATTCAAATTCTGACCTGTTAACACCGGTCATGAGCACAGGATCGGGTACCAGCATTTTACTGAACTTCTCAAACTCGGTGGAGAACTCGGCCTGCTGGTTGGCCGTTAAAATAAGTCCCGGCAACTGTGGATCGGACCTGTTTCTTTCGAAATCTTTCTTTTCAAAAACAGAAACCTTCCCGGATCTGACGGCAACCACCACTTTTTCTGATCGGTCGTAAGCCTTTACCCGAAACCGGGTCCCGAGCACCTTCACAACGGCTTTATTGGCGAAAATCAGGAAGGGGCGTTCCGGGTTTTTGACCACATCAAACGTAGCTTCGCCATTCAGGTGCACTACTCTTTCCCTGCCCCCGAACCGGGCTGAATAGGTTATTCTACTGTTTTTTTCCACTACTACCGTGCTCCCGTCCGCGAGCACCACCGAGTCCGCTTTTCCCTTGTCCGCTACAAAATCAATCATGTCCATTCCGGCTGAAGTTACCTCCAGGCCGGAAGATGGGCCTGCCGGCCTGCTTTTCCCGGGCGCCCCGACAAAATAGGCAAATGCCGCCACCGCCAGCAAAGCTGCCGCGGCCGCCGACAGCCAGGCCCGTCGCATTATCCTTTTTTTCTCCGCAAGATCCGCGTGCGACTTCACGTTTGCCCATATCGTTTCCGAAAGCTGCGTGTGAATTTCCGGATTTTCGGACTCCTTAAGACGCAGTACAAGATCACGCGCCGCAAGTATTTTGTCCAATTGATGGGGATGCTCCGCCAGGTAATTGTTCCAGAAGTCGGCATGATCGGCGTGCACGTCGTTCACCCACCTTTGAAACGACTCGTCAAAGGCAAAGTCCTCTATTTCAAACCTGTCATAATCCCTGTACATCGGTCTTCAGAGCGGTATTTGTACCAAGTGTCAAAGCGAGCCGTTTTTAATCCATTTTTTTCTGATTTTTTTTAATTAAAACCAAAAATTAACTCATGATCAGCAGCTTGCCTCGCTGTTGCATGGTTTGAAACTGGTCCATGGATTTATTCTCCGGTCGTGCCTGCTCCTGAAATCTTGGTAATTGCCAAGATTTCAGGAGCAGGCACGACCTAGTTTTGTTCTCGGAAAAATTCAAAACCATTCACAAAACAAAAATGAAAGATCTAACAAAAAACCTGCTCTGTATCGCAATTTTCCCTTTGTCTGTATGGGTATCGTCATGCGAGAAAGAAAATGGAAGCGTCGAAATGTTCCGGGTAAACGAGAGTGCCTCGTCAATCGAATGGAAAGGATCAGCGCCCGACCATTTTCACATCGGCTCATTTAAAACGACCGGAGAACTAAAGGCGGGAAAAAACGGCGAAGTAAAATCCGGGGATTTTACCATACCAATTTCTTCCATTGAAAATTTTGATCTCCCGGACCCGGTTAAACAGCAATTGCTGGATCACCTGAAAAGCCCGGACTTTTTTAATATAGCTCTTCATCCGACCGCGAAGTTTCAATTCACTAAAAGTGCACCTTACGACGGGAAGTCCGAAGGAGCTATTGCGGGCGCTAATTTCATGCTTACAGGAAATTTTACGATGCTTGGGCAAACCCATCCCATCTCTTTTCCTGCTAAAATAACCGTAAGCGAAGAGAACCTTACCGCGGAGGCCAACCTGAAAATTGACCGCACAAAATGGGGAATGACGTTTGACAGCGACCCTGAGCAACCGCTATACATCTTTCCGGACGTAGAACTTAAGCTAAAACTGGTAGCCCGGAAAAATAACTGAAACAGCCCCCCGGTTCCGGCGGTCGAAAGATCAGCTTGAGGGAGATGACTCAGCCGAAAGACGTACAAATTTTGAAGGCGAATTCACCGGGGAAGTCTGGCGTATGGGGCAATACGGTCCTCCCAGGAAAAAAATAGAAGGGAAATTCAGAGCCTTCAGGGCTCCCTGAAATTCCGCGACGGGAGTATCCGGAAGCAGACCGGATACTCCTTCATTTCATATGGATGTAAATTTGTGCAAATTTGCATCCATATGAAATCAGACCCTCCAGACGGATACCTGGAAATACTCCGGGAACATGTTGCCAGAATCTCGCCTCTCCCGGATAACGACTGGTCCGATTTCAGCCGGCTATGGACAACTGTCGAAATACCGAAGAAGCGTATACTCACAACGCCCGGTGAGGTTGAACCTTATTTGTATTTTGTGCTGGGCGGCCTTCAACGTATCTACCACCTGGCTGAAGACGGCAGGGAAGCAACGATTATTTTCACCTACCCCTATTCCTTCAGCGGCATCGTAGACTCCGCGATTACGCAGACGCGATCAAACTATTTTTTTGAAACCTTGTCGGACAGCATTTTTTTAAGAACACCTGCAGAGAGGTTTCTCCAGGCAGCGAGGAACAATGCCGGAATAGGTAATTTCGTCCAACTCGCCCTCGCTCACAATGTAAAGGGCCTGCTGCATCGGCTTGTTGAAATCCAAAGCCTGAAATCCGAGGAAAAATTCAAGCGGTTTATGGAGCGAAGCCCGCACATGCTTCATATTGTCCCGCACCGGTACCTGGCCAATTACCTCGGCATCGATCCCACCAACTTCAGTAAGTTTATCAATAGAATTGTAATCTGATAGCTGCCGGTTACACTGCAATTGCTTCCCTCTCGGCTGTTTTAAGAAAAGACTGATAACTTGGTATTTACCAATTTTTGCCGTTACCGGATGAGCTAATTTTGGTATATGGATACAAAAAACAAATTAGCCGGTTTAATAGGGAAAGCTCTGGTAGTGATCTCCCTTTCGGGTTTAGCCTCCGTCTCGCTTATGGCCTGGTGGAGCCCCCGGGAAGTTATGGCACTGGTCGGCGAACAACTGACCAATACCGATTCAATCAGCTCCATACGTGGCATCTACGGCGGAGTCGGAATTTTTATTGTGGCGGTGCTTGGTTTCTTGTGGCGTATCGGGCTGAAGCTCGTGCTGCAATTCCTGGCAATATTTTGGCTCCTGTACGGGGCATCAAGAATAGTCACCTGGATAATTGACGGGCCTCTGGGTACGTTCGGAAGACAATGGCTGATCATTGAGCTCCTCTTAGGCGTCTCCTGCCTAATGGTCTGTGCCAGGATCGGAAAAACGTCTCACGCACAGATAGCAAAACAAAATGCCGGCGGATAATGAAGCTCAATGGTAGCTTTCAGCCCGGGAACGGGAAGATAGTATATTTCTTATCTGCACAATGTGCCTGACGTTGTGATTGACAAGAAAGCGAAACATATCGCCCAGTCGCAACCGAAACAACCTACTGAAAGACAAACGGATACGAATCCTATTCAAATCTTTTGACTCAGCCTGTTCCAGCAGGCGAAGCAGATTCTCCAGCTGGTCCAGAAAAACATCGATGACGTCAGCAGTAAGTCCGGCATAGATCGGATCCATCTCCCGGAATGTCTTCATTTTTTTTGTTTTGTCCCGGGGAAGTATACTCCGGGCAAAATAATTCCCTAGGAGACCACTTTTAAAATCAACGGCTGGTTTTGAGTCGCTTCGGCCCATTCGTACTGAAATTTCGCCAAGGTAGAATTCCCCGTAAAGATTCAGGTGCTGCAGGCATTCCAGGATGTTCCATGCCCCGTCAACCGGTCTTCGGTTCAACTCCTCCTCCGGCATCATTTTCAGGGAAGTGACAAAATCCAGGTGATCCCGGGTTTGTTTTTCCAGCTGACGGAGTAATTCTAAAGACTTGTATTTCATTTTCAAATTCTTAACACAGCCCAAACGCCTGGCTACCGGCGCGGAGAAGGATACCGCGCGATCAGCAGGAGACCGCCCAGATGAGCAGCATTACATCCCGTAGGTTCTTCAAGGCCGTGTAAATAAATTTACAGGCTGATTGGTAATTCACCCCCATCAGAGCGGCCACCTCGTCATTGCTCAATTCCTGGAAATACCGGAGGTGAATTGCTTCGCGTTGCCTTTTTGGCAACCGCTCAATTGCGGCATGCAATCTTTGATTATTTTGAACCTTTGTTTCTTCCTCCAACATCCGGGATTCGAAATGATCATATTCCACCTGGTAGTCGGCATCGCCCAGCGCTTCGGTTTTTGCATACCTTACGGACCGCACGATCTTATAACGCAAAGACTTCAAAAGATAACTTTTAATGGAAGCCACTGCAGACAGTCGCTCTCTGCCGTCCCATAGCTCAATAAAAAGATCTTGTATGCTATCCTGAACGAGATCGCGGTCGTTTGAGATCCTGAAACCGTAGGCGATAAGTATCCGGATGTTTTTTTGGTACATGAACTCCAGGGCGCTTCTATCCCCCCTGGTGAATGCCTCCCAGAGCGCATGATCATCCATTAACGGTATTGTTTCGAAAAGATGGCGCTCACTCATCGTCTAGGTCGGATTCATCCCGGCAAAACTAGACAATTTCATGAGAAATCATAACTTAACACACCGGTTTCATGAGCCGGGATTAATTGCAAATGCACGGATTTTTCGGTTCGCTTGCGGCTTATTGCCGGTTGCACGGTTGAAATTTCTGACATTCCGCAAAGAAATCCGTTCTTTGTAACATGCTATCGGGTGCGGTGTCGCAGTAATAAAATGGAGCGGGACAGTTCAATGAAAAAGATATTAATCGTTGAGGACGACGAGCGGGTTTCCGAACTCATCAAAAGAGGATTGGAGGAGCAGGGATTTGAAGCTATGGTGGCCTACGATGGCGCCTCCGGCAAAAAACTGGTCCTCGGCAAAGAATACGACCTTGTGATCACCGACATTATCCTCCCCAAGCTGGATGGCCTTGATCTATGCAAACAGATACGGCAGGCCAACCCCGACCTTCCCATAATCATGCTCACAGCCCTCGGCACAACCGACGACAAAGTCGAAGGCTTTGACGCAGGTGCAGACGATTACCTGGTCAAGCCTTTTGAAATGCGCGAGCTGCTGGTCCGTATCCGGGCATTGCTCAAACGAAACCAGAAGGGCGGTTCTTCAGGCGGTTTCCTGTTAAAATTTGCCGACCTGGAATTGAACCAGCACACCAAGCTCGTGAAGCGAATGGGCCAGGAAATTAACCTTACCCCGAAGGAATTCCGCCTGCTCGAGTATATGATGCAAAACCCTGAGCGTGTACTTTCCAGGGTAGAAATTGCTGAAAAAATCTGGGATACGCACTTTGATACCGGCACGAATTTTATTGACGTTTATATCAATTACCTGCGCAAAAAAATAGACAAAGGGTTTGAACAAAAACTCATTCATACCAAATCCGGAATGGGCTTTATCCTGAAATCGGAATGAAAATAAGGACTCGTCTCACCATCCTTTTTACGCTCATCACGGCCAGTATACTGCTGGTATTCGCGTCCATTATTATCCTCTCGGCCAAGAAAAGCCGGGAAAGCGAATTCTTCGGCCTCCTGAAAAAAGAAGCCATTACCAAGGCCAATCTTTTTCTGAATGCCAAGGTAGATGCCGGCACGCTTCAGACAATCTACCTGAACAACCGTGCTATTCTCAACGAAGTGGAAGTCGCCATTTACGATACCGGTTTCAATCTCGTTTACCATGACGCCGCCAACATTGACGCGATCAAGGAAACACCGGCAATGATCCGTGAAATCAAGAAGAAAAAGAAGATTGCCTTCTACCTGAACGACTGGCAGGCGATCGGGCTCCTGTTTGAGCATGACGGCAATGATTACATTGTTACCGCTACCGCTTACGACCAATACGGCCATAACAAACTGAACAACCTGCTTCGTAACAGCAGCATACTCTTTATTGTCTCCCTGCTATTTCTTTATATTGCCGGGCGTTTTTTTTCAAAAAGATCGTTTAGCCCGGTAAAAGAGATGACCGAAAGGGCAAACCGGATCTCTGCCACCAATCTTGATCTGAGGCTGAATGTAAACGACACCCGGGACGAAATATCAGAGCTCGGCAATACCTTCAACGAAATGCTGAGCCGCCTCGAAAATTCGTTTGAAGCCCAAAAACAATTTGTTTCCAATATTTCACACGAGATCAGAACGCCCCTGGCCGCAATTATTACCGAACTGGAATTATCAGGCAATAAGGAACGGAGCGTCCCGGAATACAAAGTTATCATCCGGGAAGCGCTGACAGATGCCCGGAAACTGGTAAAGCTCTCCAACAGCCTGCTTGACTTTGCCAAAGCCAGCTACGATCCTTCTGAAATTGCGTTCAAGCAGGTACGTATAGACGAAGTGTTGCTGGACGCCCGTCACCAGGTCCAGGTCGCCAACCCTGACTACAAAATCAATATCCATTTTGAAAATGCCTTTGAGAATGATGAAGAGATCACGGTGAACGGCAACGAATACCTGTTGAAAACGGCCTTTTCCAACCTCTTCGACAACGGATGCAAGTTTTCCGCCGACCACCAGTGCCTGGTCAGGATTACGCTTGAGGACGGGAAGATCACCCTTGCCTTTTCCGACCACGGCACCGGTATTCCGGCTGACGACCTGAAAAATATCTTTATACCGTTTTACCGCGGCGAAAACAAGACGCTCGCAGACGGGTACGGCATCGGTCTCTCACTCACCAGCAAAATCATTTCGCTCCACAACGGCGACCTTTCGGTAACTTCGGAGGTAAACCGGGGCACCACTTTTACAGTTGTTTTTGGAGGGGTGAGGGGTGAGGGGTGAGGTATGAGGTATGAGGTATGAGGTATGAGGGGGGGGAGACGGCTCACCCCTCATACCTCATACCTCACAGCCCCCTCTAATAATATTCTAATTTTTTTCTACTGGCTCTCTAACGGCCTTTCAGAGGGACGACGCCCAATTTTGCTTCATAATTATTGTGATTATGAAAATCCGGCTCGTCCATCTGTTTTCGATTTTTCTGTTGACAGGCTCCTTGCCGATACGGGCGCAACAGCGCCTTACCCTGCAACAGGCACTGCAAAATGCAAAAAGCAACAACTCCTTCCTGAAGGCTGCCTATACGCAAATCGGGGTTGCCGAGAGTGACGTAGTTACCGCCGGTCTCCGACCTAACCCGTCGCTTAACAACCAGTCGCTTCAGCTGCTCCGGCCGTCGTCGCTCCCGGCGAACCCCGACTGGTACAACGGCCGGAACCGGCAGATCTGGTGGCAGCTGACCAAGCCTTTTCAACTGGCAGGGCAACGGGAAGCCAGGCTGGAACTCGCGAACAAAAATGTCAGCGCGGCCCAAAAGACGTTCGAGGAAACCGAGCGCAACCTGTTTGCTGATGTAGCCGCCAAATGGCTGGAATTGTGGCGGGCGCAAAAACAGCTCAACCTGATTGACCTGGCCATTGCCAATGTCGACTCGCTGGCCGAAATCAACCGGCTGCGTTTCAAAAACCAGGTAATTACGCAGACCGAGCTGTTCAGAACCGAGCTACTCGCCAAGCAATATGCGCTGGAGCGTAAAACAGCCGGCCTTGAAGTCGCCAACAAACAAAAAGAACTGGGTTACCTCCTGGGAATACCCGGCAGCATCAGTATCGACACCGCCGACCAGTTTGCACTGACCAATCCTGCCGGGATAGACAGTTTGCTCGCACAGTCGCTGCAAAACAGGAGCGACATCGCCGGCACACGGGCATTGCTCGATGCGTCGGTCAGCAACATCAGGCTTCAGAAAGCCTTGTCCTACCCACAGCCCGAACTGGGCGTCATATGGAACCCGCAAAACAAGGTTCCGTACCTGGGCATATACGCCACTATAGACCTCCCCGTCTTTAACCGCAACCAGGGCGAAATCAAAAAATCGTATGTACTGAAAGAACAGGCAGCCAAACAGGTATCAGACCTGGAGCAGAGAATCAGGACGGAAATTTCGACAGCCTGGGACAGCTACCAGCTTCAGAAGAAAAACGCGGAAAGTTTCCGCGGTGTGTTAAGCCAGTCCCAGACCATCCTGGACAACGTCCGCTATTCTTACCTGAAGGGAGGCACCACCATTATTGACTTCCTGGAGGCGCAGCGCAGCTGGCTGGAAACCCAGCAGCAATACCATGAAGCACTGGGCATGTATCGTCAGAGTTATATCAAACTACTTTTTGCAACCGGAATTATTAATCAACTGGCACAATAATGAATCGACTCATTCTTATCGCATTCGGTCTTCTTTACTTTTCGTCCTGTACGAAAGAGGAAGCCAGAAAAGAAGAAAAAGTTACCCCGCCTGTCGTCAGCGACAGCGGTGACACCATCACCTTCCCCACCCGGCAGAGCACGGCCTCGTTCGGCATCGAGAAAATCGGCAGCGGCAATATCACCGCTGAATTTAAAGCTCCCGGAAAGATTGCGGCGACCATAGTCTCGTCAGGGGAAGGCGCCGCCCAGAACATCGTGCTTTTTGAAAACCCTGAGCTGGCCGGAAACTACACGCAGCTCATTCAGCATCAAATCAATATCAGCCAGATCCAGAACATCAATATCAGGAAACGGCAAATAGAGCTGGACCGCATCAATGACCTTCATGCGCATGGCGCAGCCACGGGTCAGGATCTCCTGAATGCGCAAACGGCCCAGGCCATGGAACAATCCAATCTCGCCAATGAAAAGGCCGCTATGATCGAACATGAATCGAAGCTGGTTTCCGCGGGTTTCAACCCCGATATGCTCAGAAAAGCCAGGGCTGGCTCGGCTTACCTCATCTGCGATATCCCCGAAAGCCAGATCAGCAAGATCCGGGAAGGCAACCAGTGCAACATCAACTTTACCGCCTTCCCGAACGAGGAATTTAAAGGAAAAGTAGACCACATCGCAGACGTGATGGACAACATTACCCGCATGGTGAAGCTTCGCATCAGCCTCAACAACAGCAGCAGCAAACTAAAAGCGGGCATGTTTGCCACGGTCTCTTTCGGATTAAGTGAAGGAAATTTCATCAGTATCCCCAAAACGGCCATGGTAACCGTACAGGGGGAAAACTACGCTTTTCTCAGGAGCACCCCGAATAGCTTTCAGAGAGTCAGGATTCATCCCGGTCAGCAGATCGGCGATAACATGGTCATATTCAGCGGCCTGAAAGATGGCGATGAAATTGTAACACAAGGTGTCATGCAGTTAAAAGGGTTATCATTCGGATACTAAATCTTATGCTACAGGCTCAAATTTATTTCGACAAAGACGAACTGAAAGGGAATCGGTCCCTGCACCAGTTTATCATGGAGCTATTGCTGGAAAACGGCATCGCAGGCGCCACGTCCTTCAGCGGCGATACGGGTTTCGGACGCCACCACAGCCTCAAACAGCCGGGACAGTATTTCTCTTTCGACGGCGTTCCGATGCTGATCACCTTCATCGACAAAGAAAAAAAAGTAAAAGAAGCCCTTACGGATCTACGTACACAGTACCGGGGCGGGTTCATAGTGACCCACCCGGTTGAGCAATGGTAAGCCATGATAAAAAGCATCCTGATTTTCTCTTTAAAGAACCGTTGGGTAGTAGTAGCGGTAGGCATTGTCCTGATGGCGGTCGGGTATTTCTGCTTCACCCAGTTAAAAATTGAAGCCTACCCGGACATTGCCGATACCAACGTGATCGTGGTGGCCCCGTTCCAGGGAAGGGCCGCCGAAGAGGTGGAGCAGCAAGTTACGGTACCGATTGAAAGAGCGCTGCAAAACACCCCTAATGTGCTGGATCGCAGGAGCAGAACCATTTTCGGCCTGTCGGTAGTACAGCTTACTTTCAAGGACGGCACCAACGATTACTTTGCACGCCAGCAGGTACTCGAACGCCTGTCTTCCCTGCAGCTCCCCGCCGGGGTAACGCCCGAGCTCGCGCCGCTTTCGACCGCGGTGGGTGAAATTCTCCGGTATGTAGTAGAAGCCCCCCCTACTTATACCCCTACCCAGGTGCGGGACCTCCAGGACTGGGTGATCAAGCCCTACCTGCTGCAGACCGCCGGCGTAGCCGACATCGTTACCTTTGGCGGTCCGCTGAAGCAATTTCACATCCTGACGTCACCCGAAAAGCTCAGGAAATACGGCCTGTCCATCGCAGACGTCGAAGATGCGGTCACTTCCAACAACCAGAACACCGGCGGGAATATCATTGAGCGGGGTGGTCAGGGCTTTGCCGTACGCGGCCTCGGCGCCATTAAGACCGAAACCGATATAGAAAACATCGTGCTGAAAGCAGAAAACGGGATCCCGGTTTTCATACGCGATGTCGCCAGTGTTGAGATCACCCCGCCCCCGCCCAGCGGCGTGCTGGGTTATACCATACCGGATCAAAACATCAGCGTCAACAATGGTGTGGAAGGAATTTTCCTGCTCCGCCGGTATGAAAACCCGAGCGAGGTGCTCGCCGACCTGAAACACAGGATTGCCGATCTGCAGGCGCACGAACTTCCGGAAGGAGTACAAATCCGTGCTCTTTATGACCGAAGCTTCCTGATTGATCATTCGCTGCACACCGTTGGAAAAACGCTTTTTGAAGGCATCAGCATCGTGGTCATTATCCTGATATTCTTTCTGGGTAGCGTCCGGAGCGCGCTTGTTGTGGCACTGACCATTCCCTTTTCCCTCCTCTTTGCTTTTATCCTGATGCGGCTCACCGGTATTCCGGCCAACCTGCTCTCACTGGGCGCCATCGATTTCGGGATCATTGTGGACGGGGCCTGTGTGATGGTAGAGCACCTCATCCGAAAATACCGGACGGCTACAGCGGAAGAAAAAGAAGCCGGCATCATTCGCATCACGCTGTCATCGGCCCAGGAAGTAGGCCGCGAGATATTCTTCTCGGTGGTCATCATCATCCTGGCTTATATGCCCATCCTGCTGATGACCCGGGTCGAGGGCAAACTCTTTTCGCCGATGGCCTTAACGCTGGCTTTCGCGGTAATCGGGTCCATGCTGGCTGCGCTTACCTTCATTCCGGTGCTGATCTCTTTCGTCTACAGCAAGGCCATTTCCGATCCGGGAAAACCCATGAAAGAGCATAAAAACGTAGTGCTGTCTTTCTTTGAAGAACAATACGAGCGCGCCGTTGCGGGCTTTCTGCGGCATGCAAAAAAAACCGTTCTGGCGGGTTTCGTCCTCCTGCTGGCGCTTATCGCGTTGGGGGCAAAGCTCGGCTCCGAATTTTTACCGGAGCTGGATGAAGGTTCCATATTCCTACGGGGGAATTTCCCTGCGGGCGTCACTATCCAGGAAAATGCCAGGTATGCCCCTAAAATACGGTCGATCATTGCCAGCTATCCGCAAATATCATTTGTCATCACACAGGCCGGCCGTAACGACGATGGCACCGATCCCTTTCCAGCCAACCGGAATGAAATCCTGGTCGGCCTGAAAGATTACCATTTGTGGAGCGACACCATCACCAAGAGAGAGCTCGTCAGGCTCATCAGGACCGACCTGGAGAAGGAGCTTCCGGCGGTACGCTTTTCATCCGGGCAGCCGATTATTGACCAGGTAATGGAAATCGTTACCGGAAGCGCCGCCGACCTCGCCGTTTCCATCGTGGGCGACGATCTCACCCTGATGCGCCACAAAGCCGACACTATCGCCGCAATTGCCAAGGCCATGCCCGGAAGTGAATCGGTCAATATTGAGCAGGAAGGGCCCCAGGAGCAAATCGCCATCCAGATCAACCGCGAACAGGCGGCCCGCTACGGGATCAACATTTCAGACATACAGAATATGATCGAGGCCGCGATCGGCGGGAAATACATTTCAGTATTGTATGACGGAACAAAAAGGTATGACATCGTGGTCCGCTACCTGCCCCAATTCCGTAACAACATTGATGAAATAAAAAACCTGCTGGTGCCTTCTGCCAACGGTTCGCTCATCCCTATGAACCAGCTCGCGAACGTGGACTATATGGAAGGGCAAACCAATATCTACCGTTACAACAACAAGCGTATGATAACCGTGCGTACCAACATCCGCGGCAGGGACCAGGGAGGATTTGTGAAAGAGCTGAAAAGAAAAATCGGGAAGAAGGTACACATCCCGAAAGGGTATGACGTGGTCTACGGAGGCCAGTATGAAAACCTGGAGCGGGCCGGTAAACAGCTTGCACTGACCATTCCCCTGACGATCCTGATGGTTTTCATCTTTCTCTTCATGCTTTACAAAAGCCTGAAACATACGCTCCTCACCATGAGCTGCATTTTATTCGCACTGGCGGGAGGCATAGTGGCATTGCTCCTAAGAGGTTTCTACTTTAATGTTTCGGCGGGCGTAGGCTTCGTCAGCATTTTCGGGATCTCCGTCATGGCCGGTGTGCTATTCGTTTCTGCGCTGAACCGCGCGTCAGCATTCCAGAAAGTTACTATGGAACTGGTACGCCAGACGTCCGGCGAGCAGCTACGTGCCATCCTGTCCATCCTGGTACTGGCCATCCTGGGGCTGATCCCCGCCGCAACCTCGACCGGGATCGGTTCGGATGTACAAAGACCACTGGCTACCGTGATTATCGGCGGGCTAACCAGTACGCTGCTTTTCGCACCGGTTTTGCTCCCGCCCCTTTATTGGCTGATCAGCAGGAAAGAAGCAGAAAATTAGTGCTGAATGCCCGGAAAAGGGCTTCGTATCAAACCAACCCACTAGAAGAGCCGCGGGCTTCCGTTCATTTACGGAAGCCCGCGGCTCATTTATTTCCCCTCAACCAAAATATTTTTCGCCGGAGTGTTTCCCTCCTGAAAATCGTTGCGACTAACCAGCCAAATGCAATTCACCTCTGCCGCCGGAAGCAGACAGCAAAAGCCGCTGACCGGCATACAACCAGAACCAGAACCCATCAGTAAATCACCCGGACTATAACTATTCAAAACCATTCAAAACCCCTGAATCAACATGGCAACAACCGCGCTTGGACCTACCATGGCTGGAGGAATTCAGCCAATTGACGAAAACGGATACAGTTTGATCTACTATCCCGACGTCAATAATGATGCTTTGCAACGCGAAGGCAAACCACCGGTTTTCTATTACCTCCCCAACTACGTACACCTCGCGCGAAAGGACGGGAAGCCGGATAAGCCGCTTATGTTTAACCTGGCGCGATTTGCCGGGGTAACATCGGCAGAAACCACGGTCGGGGTTGTCGGAGAGGGCACGCGCGAAGTCGCCGGCGGGGTTTTGTCGTTCACTACCACCGCTGCCCCGCCAACGGAAGTGCTGATTGCTTCCCAGAAAAAAATCACGTCCATGTTCGAAGGAAAAAATGACTTTTTCTGGGGCATCAGGGCCAACCGTACGCCTATCTTCAGACCTGTTATTGTCATCAGTAACCTTACCCACGTCTCCAACGTTTCGCCCACACCACAGGGCACTTATGTGCTTCCGGCCGGTCCTGCTACCGGTGGTACACCGGCAAATGGCGGATCACCGCAACCGACAGGTCCGAGAGCAGCAGGCGCAGGTACGCCCATTGTATACAAGGAAATGGCGGTTCCCGAATATGCAACGGCACGCGGTTTCAACCAAAAATATTACGGGAAACGCCGGGATGGCGGCACGAGCACCAGCTCCGTAGACCCCTGGTTCTGGGAGATGCAGGGGCAAGGGAACGGTTCGATCGACCCCATGGGTCAGAATGCTTATTCGGCTTTAATCGGCTCCTATCCCGCATCAATCTTGTGGGCATCCTTCCACGGTAACTACTCGCCGATTTTTGTCCAGCAAAACCTGAAAGTAAAATTCTGGGTACCCAGCATTGAAATCACGATACGGGGAAACTGGGACCGGGTATTCGAACATTTTTCCGCTGCCGCTTCCGTCAGGTACCTGTGGTTCTCTGCCGATATCCAGGCGGAATTCAACAATATGCGAATTAACGGCACCATAGAGGTGGATGTAAAAATAGACGCCACCGTGCCGGGAGGCGAAGCCATCGAACGCTACGTAAATGAACGCACGACGCTGGTCTACGAGAAATTCATGGAACAGGCGAAACAGCGCATTTTCGATCCCCCGCAACCGGAAGTACAGGCGGCCCAGGCTTCCGCCGGCGGTATCCTTCCCTGGGGGGCCGGGTTGTCGCTTAAATACCGGCGCGACGAAACACACCTGGATCTTTATTACCATGAAAAGAGGCAGATGTCCTACCTCCAGGACCACACCATCAGCAGCTCGCTCGAGGGTATGGCGGAAGAAATCAGGGAAGACCCCGAAAGAGAGAAGCTGTATTTCCAGACCATTTACATGGACGACTGGCCGAGAAAGCTGGGCCGCATCGTGAAACCCATCGTCAACTGGCCCAAACCGGATCAGAATTGGGTGGGAGAGCCTGTGTCTTTTGTGTCCGCACAAATTGGCTACCCCAATACGGCCGGAGAAAAGATGTGGGTAGGCAAAACCTTCCAGAAATCGGATCCGGCCGATGCCAGCTGGCACCTTACCATGACCCAGAAGCTCCTGGCCGATATGACTACCATACCCGAAGACTGGGCGCCCGACAAAACCTATGTCAAAAGGACCGTCCACTTTCTCGAAGCGCCGGATCCGCTGGAAAACCCTTTCGTTCGGGTACAAATTGACGATAACCAGATCGATGTCGACCCCGAAGGCGGCACGCTGATGGATGACGTTGCCATTGAAGTAAGGGCCGATGATGTGAGCCGCATCAAGGTAGGTCCGGTTGCGCTGAACGTGGAGCTTGAAGACTCGCGCCAGGTGGTGGAGGTCTATATGCGGGCGATCGACGGCAGTGGAAATGTACTGTCGAAAGTAGAAACGGTTCGTTTCTCGTTCAACAACGTCGACCAGGCTACCGGCAGGTTCTGGTCTGTCTACTCGGCTGACAAAACCATCGAATCACGTTACGAGTACCAGGTCCGGGTAATTGTAAAAGGTAGCCTCTTCACCAAGGGAATGGAATGGCTCGGCCCCTGGAGACGGAGCGTCGGCAGCGGCCCGCTAATGATCTCGGTGCCCACTCCGGAAGACGAGGGTGTAACCGTTGTGAGGGAGTATCGGGGCAATGCCGCAGCTCCTGCGCCGGCGCCCGCTAACGGAACGCCACCCGCCGCCAACGGTCAGCCTTTGCCCGGGCCCGTTGTATCCGCCGAGCCGCCCCGTGCTGTCCCGCTGGAAAGCCGGACCTACATGGAAATAAAATAATCACGACTATCCACACCATTGACCACCTTTTCACCATGCGAGTCGCACAGGTAAAATGTCTGATCCACAGCAGCGGTACTGAAATCCCGCTGCTATGCTACCAGAGAGGGAATGAGCCGGGGACAACAGCGCTTGTTGTCCCGGCCATGCCGGTGGTCGCCGGCGCCCCGGGCCGGCACTTTATCAGTTATTTTCTTAGCGATAATTCCGGCAAAACGCCCCCGCTGGTTCAGCTCGACATTCCCCTTCAATTCGGGACCGATGCTATTTCAAGGCACTACGAAACCTTGTACATCACTGATGGACTCCTGTCGCTGCATGAAAAAAAACTCGGCATCAATCTAGGCGGCGTCTCCTATTCCGGTCTCTATCCCGGCGTCCCGTTCAATCTTAATTTTATCGCTCCGCAAGACGGGCAAAGCGGAACTGACGGGCTGCAACTAAAAAACAGGTTTTCCTTTCGCCATCCCGATGCCCCCGAAAGGATCGTCACTTACGAATTCTCAATGCCATTCGCTGACCTGTTCCGGTACTCGGATCTTGATCCTGCTTATCATTCCAAAAGATATTTACTTAACCCACTCACTTTTGCATATGCGGAAATCGCCCCTCCGGCCCCCGCACGAAACACCCCGGAAATAGCGGAAAAGGGCGCTATTTTCCTGGAAAAAGGACAGGAAATAACCAACCCGGCTTTGCAGATGATGCAATGGCAACGCGCCAAAGCTCCTGTAAACGGATCGCTTTCCCTGATCTCGCTTCAACAACAGGCAAACCACCAGCTTGTTTTCAGCCAATTCGCTCAAATCAACCTGCCGGACACCAAACACCGCCCGCTACTGCCTGCCGTTGCCAACGGTATTTTTAAAGATCACCTGGCCCCCGAAAATATGTGGGCGCTGGATGAGCTGCAAATCGCCCTGCCAAAACCAGATATGCAATTCAACGTCTCTCCTTTCCGGTTTCTGTTCCGGGTAAAAGGCACCGATACCCAGGGAAGGCCGGTACTGGAAAGCGAAATCAGGGTTACCATTTCCCGGCTTCGAAATTCCCTTGCGGCCAACTACCCCGACAAGAAGACACAGCGCATCCCGCCGCAAAACATAGCTGTCTCCATGTCCATTCCCTACACCGACAACAATGGTAAGCTGCAGCACTCCGAGATTGCCTGCTCTGCGCTCAACACATCGGAGGACAGAATTGAAGCTGGTTTCCTGCTCAACAATGAATGGTCCAGGGTGGCCTACGCTGCGCTGTCCTCCGCAAATGGTGAAAAAGTAAAAGTATGTGTAAGATATATGTATGAGGCATACACCAGGATCTCGGACGGTGCCTGGTCTGTCGTATCGCTCAACAAAATAGACCGGATACAAGTGGTCAAAGAACGTCCGCGCTCTGTCGATTTAAAAGCAAATTTGTTCGTAACCTCACAAAATACACTGCTCAACACCGCCGGACTGGCCGTAAAATATGAAGCAGTAAAACCATCCGGGAATTCCCTGGCGGCAATTCAGCTACCGGTCAGTCCCGCTGCTTTCAACATTGTCCCGCAGAAACTGCCGATCATCCCGCAAAACACCAAATACAAAATTGACACCGTCATGTACCGCACCGAGCTTGAAACCAGCTTCGACTGCGCGGATTGGGGCCAGTTTTACCAGGAGGAAAGAGACGGTCAGAACATTCCGATAGGCTGCCGCGAACCATACAAACTCGGGGAAATCCCTTTGAAGTTATACGCTGAGATCCCGCAGCTCGCAACGCCGGGATACAAAATACTCCGTTCGTTACAGGTACCCAATCGGTTTGTACTGGTTCCGGCACGCTATGTAATCAGCAGGGCTCCTTCCGGTGCTGCCAATCCTTTTTCTGCAACACTTACCGTGTACTCCACTTTCGATGTAAACAATCCTGCGGCCAGCCACGCTGTCATCCAGGCCGCTTTACAACCCGACGTGCCTTATTATGCCTATATTCAGTTAAGGGACGCGCTCCGCGCCTACACGCAGCACGAACCCGAACTACAATGGATCTCATCTGTCGGCGCCGGAACCACCTTCCGCTGGACGCTTCCCGCTTCCATGTATGTGTCGCTGGCCGCCGAGCTGATCGGCAACCTGGTAAACTACACCCTTACCTGTACAATTGCCAACGCGCTTACGCTTATTAACATGCTCCGGGACGGGAGAAGCGGTATTTCCGGTCTCATCGAATTTTCGTTGCCTGACGCGACAAGCTTCACCAGCGCCATACTGATCAACGCCGGTACAGTGGAGGGCCCCTGGATGGAATCGCCCCTGAAAATTGAACAAACGGGCAACCAGGTCACTTTCGAAAACCTCCTGGCTAACCCGCTCGATGTGGCAGGGTACTACGCCAACGAAAACGACAAGCTCACTTTTCATCCGCTGAACCAGACCTTACAGCAAAATCAGAAATGCACATTTCCAATCGAAAGTACCGTTGAAACCGTGCCTCAATATACCGTTCGCCCGGCCGCGAGCGCTATTGCAGAAATAAATACCTACCTGGAAAACATCAACTGCCAGGTACTTTTCATCAACACCGCGGAAAAAGACCTGAGCGCTTATACGGAGATCGAAATCCTGTACGGTCCGCAAGGTGATGCCGGGTATCTCAGCGCCTTCTTTTTACCGGAAGCCGCACCGCTGGAAGTGATGCTGCCCATTCCTCTTACAAGCTACCTGGCCCGCCGTACGATCCGCTACAAGATACGGGCCCAAAAAAACGGCGCTGCCACAGAAATCGACTGGCAGGAAACAGACCTCGCCTACGGGAATATTATTGACTTAGGACCTATCATTCTTCTTCACTTATCATCTTAAACGCTGACTTTATGAACCAGGCTCTTTCATTACACATCGGACTCAACTATGTAGATCCCTCCAAATATGACGGTTGGGACGGTCAATTAAGCGGGTGCATCAACGATGCCAACGCGATGAAACGGATAGCTGAGTCCCAGGGATTTTCTACTCAGACGTTGATCGACAGCCAGGCCACCGCCGCAGCCGTCACCAACGGCATCGCATCTATCGGGCGGCGGCTTCAATCCGGTGACTTCTTTCTCCTCACTTATTCCGGCCACGGCGGCCAGTTGGTCGACGACACCGGAGAAGAGGTAGACGGCCTCAATGAAACCTGGGTACTTTGGGACCGCCAGTTCCTCGACAACGAGATTTACAACCTGCTGGGGCAGTTCAGCCCGGGAGTCCGCGTCTTTGTAAGCTCCGACAGCTGTCACAGCGGCACGGTGCTCCGCGCTTTTCTTCTTTCCATGAAAAGCAAAAAAAATACGCCGGGTGTCAGCTACGCAGCCGAGTTTGAAAAGTTCGTTAAAAGTCCCGCCGGGAGCAAAAATCTCCCCGGCCTGGCGGGCAAACGGGAAACGCCAATTGATTTGCCAAAAAAAAGAGCGATGCCCGAGAATATTTGCATTAACAACTACGAAAAAAACAAAGACGCCTATAACGCGATTCGCTCGCTGGCCGGCAGCAAATCGTCCCGGGCTGACGACATAAAAGCAGGGGTCATCTACATCTCCGGCTGTGCCGATAATCAATTCAGCTACGATGGCGCTACCAACGGTGCATTTACGACCGCCCTGCTCCAGGTCTGGAACAACGGAAGCTTTTCAGGCTCCTATCCAAGCTTTTACACACAGGTGCGAGACCGGGTCAATAATCCTGAACAGGTACCGCAATACATGAAGCTGGGCACAGTAGCTGCGGGCTTCGAAAATGCCAAACCGTATGTAACCGGCGCGGGAAGCGCTTCTAACGGCGCGACAACCGTCAACACCTCCCAGAACCCCTCCATGTCAGCTACAACGCCATATAACCGTACCAACACCACGCCGCCTACTTTCCAGGTCAACAAAGGAGCCAACCCCTACTACTATGTAGAGCTCTCTACGGATCCTTCTTATTTCGTATATGGGAATACGCAGCGAAATAACAGCAACTGGTACGCCACATGGGCGGAACGCCTGAGCGCCCCTACCTGGCAGATGCCGGGTTCTGCCTGGAATCAGCTGAAAAATGCCCAGCGTATTTTCTACAGGGTAGGCAGTACATCAAATGGCGGCAACGGTTGGGACAACCTGCTTGTCAGTTTCTACGACAGCGACGTTAATAACGCGCCTTTCATCGAATTGCAAAATTCAGACGTCAACTCCGGTGGTTCCAATGGCGCCAATGGCAGTGCTAACGGCAGCAACGGCACCACTGACCCGGGTACTAACGGCTCGGTCTCTTACAATAGCCTGAACGGATCAGTAGGCAACGGAGGCGTCAACCGCCAGGAAGACGTAATGCTGATCCAGCAATTGCTGAACGAAATAAACGACGCCGACGGCGGCTCCCTGGCGAGTCCGCTACAGGAAGACGGACGCTACGGAACTATGACGCTGAACGCTATACGGCGATTCCAGACCAAACAGGAATTCGTAGCAACAGGCCTTGTCAAACAGAACAGCTCCTGTCTGCATATGTTGCTTAACAAAGCCAACAGGGAAGCATAATCAGGAAAATTCGAGGTCCCCGGGGTTAGCCGTTTAAATGGCTAACCCCTTTTTTCTTGAGCGTGACCGGCACAGCACGCTCACGCCGCAAATCGTGTTATAAACCACTATATTCGCAGAAATATGAACAGACACTTCCTTGAAATACTACTCTCCGAATTACATTATGGCAAGAAAACCCACTAAAACATTCCTTTCCGTAATCTTGACGTTGTCTACCCTGGTGAATTCAAGCGGGCAAACCGTGCCCGATACTTTGCGATGGCGCGAAGGCATACAGCTCCAGGCAGACGATTTCCACAAAAAATCAGCCAAACTTGAACTGGGAATTTTCCACCAATACAGTTACGGCTTTGACCAGGTGGGCTTCAAGGGGTTTATGCCCCGCGTACAAAATTACGTGGTGTTTAGTCGCAAAAAATCCAGCCTCGGTGAGTACGCTACCCGCGACGAACTACGTTTTTCGCAACTCATGTTTGACCTGGCCGGGCTCCAGGAAAGAAAAGTCAGAGTAGAAATTGCAGAATTAAATCTATTGCCTCTCAATCTGGAGGCGGCGCGGCAAACCATTGAGCAACTCTTCTCTCGCGCCGAAGAAGATATGGATAAAAAGGAAGAAACCCTGGTCAAAGAGCTTTCTGAGGTATCGGAATTTCAGCGCGACGTCGTATTTCAACGTTGGGAAAAGTATGTCCGGGATGAGCTGAAGGCAATGCCAACCATAAAAATCACTCGCACAGAAGGATTTGGATTGGGGGTGTTTTTCGGTGCCGCCACCAGCCTGCTGAATGGAAAAACCAGCGATTATTTTACCAATCCGACGGCGGTCAATTTCGGGTTCGACTTTGATTTCAAAAGGCATCGCGTGATTCTCGACAGCCGGCTGGGTTTTAATCGCACCAAGGCAGAGCTACAAGCGAGAGGAGACTGGGAAACCGGGCTTAAAACCAGTCATGCAAATATTGAATTTGCATACGGCTATCTTTTTCCCGTTAAAGACTGGATACTGATCCCATACGCCGGGCTCGCTATCAACGAATTCACACCAAGAAAGAACGACAAAAACGACAAAAGGAAAGTGGTCGGCTACGCCCCGGTGGTCGGGTTTGAGTTCAACCATCTCTTTTTTCGGCAAGATCTCCACACAGCAAAGCAATCTTTTCTGTACAAAATAAAACTCTCGTATTGTCCCAACAATTTCATCAAAAACTATAGCGGCGGGGTCTTCAGTCTTGGCGCTTCAATCGGCATACAAAGCACGGCGATAAAACGTAAAACCATATTGGTCTATCCGGAAAAAAAACAGGGGTAACATCCGAAAGATACTGGGTAACACCGTATTAGCACAATCAATCGGCCCGGCTTTCGTTTTACATCAAACTTTCCCCGGAACCTGATGAAATGCGTGATAGTCCCTCTCGTCATCTGCCTGCTCGTCTGCGCCTGTACCTCCCCGGAAGAAGCTGCCCCTCCGGAAACAGAAAAAAAGCGGCCCTCAGCCAGCTCGGCCTATTTTAACCAGGCCAATATAAACCTGGACCTGGATCAGGCCAACTGCCTGTTAGAGGGCTGGTATTCAGACCGGTTCTATTCCGAAATTCCGGTAGCATTCCGGGTAATTGAGGACGAAAGCAGCTACCGGTCATTTTTCAACTGCAAGGAGGGGATTGCGCTCAAACCCATAGACTTTACAAAAGAGGTACTGCTGGTAGGTACAAACGCCGGCAGCGGAGCCGGAAACGATGCGCCCGTTCGTATCACCGGGATGCGGCAAGAATTGTTTCCCAAGGGAGATCATTACGTATTGCGCGTGACGGTGAAGGGCCGGAAAAACAACCCGGGCGGCGGTGAATGGTTTGGTTTTGTTTCTCTCGTACCGAGGACTTATCGGAATACAAAACTGGAACTCAATTTTATCTACCAATAAAAGCCCGCGGGATTCAACCCGACCCGCCAATGCATGTCTTATCTGCCAAACGCAAAAAAACGGTCGAGCGGATGTTTCTCTCCGGCCAGGAAGGCGGCCAGCATTTCCATCCCGGCAACTGAAAAGGTAATGCCATTCCCGCCAAAACCCAATACAAAATAAGCATTCGGGAAGTCCGCATGCGGACCTATGTAGGGCAGGCCGTCTTTGGTTTCGCCGAACGTACCGGCCCAGCCGAAGTCAGTTCTGAAAGGATATCCAGGCAATATCCGGGCAATTTCGCGTTCCAGTTTCAGCGTCTTTTTCCCGATCAGCCGGTCACGCCGGGCAGCATCCCTGAAATCCTCGTCCAGGCCGCCGATCAACAACCGGTCGTCGTCTGTAGTCCTCAGGTAAAGGTAGGGCGACGCTGTATTCCAAAACAGCGTATTGTCCAGCTTCCTGTAACTGCTCGAACGGCTTTCGCTCACAACCGCGAAAGTGGACAACAACCTGACAAATGGCTCCTTAATTATCTCCACTACCTCAAAGCCATTGCAATAAATGATGTATTTTGCCCGAATCACGGCGCCCTCGTCGGTTTTTGCCCTTATTCCTGTTCCATTGTGCGATACGCTTGAAAGATTCGTCTTATCGTAGATCTCCAATCCTCTCCGGGCACAGTAAGCGAGCAAATCGTGGGTAAAACGAAAGGCGTCAATGCCTGCTCCCTGCTTGCTCAGGATACCGCCGTAAGCATAGGAGAGCCCATATCTTTCCCGGCATTCTTCCTCTTCCAGCCACCTGACGGGAAAGCCGTTTCCCTCTCGGCAGGAGAATTCCTTTTCCAGTTTGCGACGGTCTTTTTTGTAAGCAGAAAAGTATAACGATTCCTTTTTTTCAAAACCTGCGCCGGACTTGATTTTCTCTGAGAGTTTGCCCAGGGTATCAATGGCATCGTAACAGGCCCGGTAGCTAAGAAGCGCACCCTCTGCACCGATCATGTCCGTCAGGTCCTGAAGTTGGGTATCTATCTCGTACTGAAGCATAGAGGTGGTTGCCGAAGTGCTTCCGTTGGCAATTTCCCTTCTGTCGACCAGCACGGTTTTATAACCCGATTGCAGGCATTGGTAAGCCATCAGGCTACCGGTAATGCCACCGCCCACAACCAGGATTTCGGTATCCAGGTCCTTGTCAAGCGACGGGTAAGTATGGATCAAACCGTTTTTCAGAAGCCAGAACGGCTCATTGGATTTTAACTTCATAAAATTTCAAAAAAAAGCGATCAACAAAACAACCTTTTTTTCGCCTCATGAGTCTTACCAACAAAATATGCTAAAACATCCTAAATATTGTCCGGAAATGAAAAATCTTCTCTTGCTCCTGCTTTTGGCCTTCATGGTTTCCTGTAAAGATGACCGTCCGGACGAACCATTATCGCAAGATGAGGGGAAGTACCGGAATGGCGAGTCATACCGGATCTCGGCCGGGGATCAGGCAATTAACCTCAACATTTTAAAGATAATGGAATCGAGATGCTCGAGCGGAGTGGAATGCATCTGGCACGGCTATGCAGGGGTAAAATTTGAAATCGGTATCGGGACGGAGACGTTTACTGATTCAGTGTTCACTCCCGGCTATCCGCACATGAAATTGTTTAACACCCGGGAATTCACGGTCAATGGGAAAACCACAAGCGTTACCTTGAAGGACGTAACCCCCTACCCTTGTTACCAGTGCAAAAACATCCCGCCAAAACAGGAAGCCATTATAGAGATCAAGCAATGGTGAGCCGGATTTTCCTGCTCACCCCCAAAAGCTCACTTAGCCGGTCCGCCTTCGAAAACCATCACACGCTCTCCTTTTCCCATAAGCACACGGGTTGTTAAGTCAATAAACAACCCGTGGCAAGCTATTCCTTCTATCCGGTTCAGCTGTTCTGCCAGCGCACGCGGATTGTCGATCAATCCCCAATCCACATCCAGGATATAATTCCCCTGATCGGTGTGGTAAACACCATTGTCCTTGCTTCTCAATTTGCCCGTACCGCCCAGACGCGCCAGTTCCTTTTGTACATACCGCGCCGCAAAAGGAATCACCTCCACCGGCAGTGGAAAATGTCCCAGCCTATCTACCCGTTTGGTCGAGTCGGTAATAATAACCTGTTCCCTGGTGAGCGATGCCACAATCTTCTCGCGCAGGAGTGCACCGCCACCGCCTTTAATGAGCATAAGGTCGGGGGTAAATTCGTCGGCGCCGTCTATTGTAAGATCAATTTCGTCAATCGTATTGATATCAATCAAGGGGATGCCCGCCTCCCGCGCCAGTTCCCCGGTCCGGACCGATGTAGCCACCGCCCGGATCCGGCAGCCAGTGCGTACCAGCGTCCCGATGGCGCGGATCGCATAAAAAGCAGAGGATCCTGTACCCAGCCCTATTACTTGTCCGTCATGAACGTACTTCACTGCCGCCAGTGCTGCCAGTTCCTTCTCTTTCTCCAGGCTAGTTTGCGGGGCCCCTGCCATATTCAATCGCTAGGCCTCCATCAGGTAGGCTTTGATAAATTCATTAATACCACCGTTCAAAACTCCCTCGGTATCAGAGGTCTGGTAGTTGGTCCGGTGGTCCTTCACCCGGCGGTCGTCGAGCACATAACTGCGTATCTGTGACCCCCACTCTATTTTTCGTTTGGAAGCCTCTACCTCAGCCCGCGCAGCGTTTCGCTTCTCCAGTTCGATCTGGTACAGCCGGGACTTCAATAGCCGTAACGCAACCTCCTTGTTCATTAACTGCGAGCGCTCCTGCTGGCACGCAATGATAATGCCGGACGGCTTATGGTGGAGCCGGACCGCGGTCTCTACCTTGTTAACGTTCTGTCCGCCTGCGCCTCCGGAGCGGAAGGTATCCCAGGTAATATCGGCGGGATTGATTTCAATTTCAATATCATCGGTCACCAGCGGATAGGCATAAACCGACGCAAACGAGGTATGGCGGCGTGCGTTCGAGTCAAACGGTGAAATACGTACGAGACGGTGCACCCCATTTTCGGACTTCAGGTTACCGTAGGCGTAGTCGCCTGAAATTTCAAGTGTCACTGACTTCACACCGGCCACGTCGCCATCCTGCAAATCTACCTCCCGTACCTTGTAGCCGTTTCTTTCTGCCCACATAATGTACATCCGCATAAGCATAGAGGCCCAGTCCTGCGACTCGGTGCCCCCCGCTCCGGCGTTGATTTCAATGACAGCGGGGAGCTCGTCACCTTCGTCTGACATCATTTTACGAAACTCCAGCTCTTCCAGCTTTTCCTCCAGCTTTCTGCCTTCGGCATCCACCTCATCTTCCTTTGCCTCGCCCATCTCGAAGAACTCCCATATCGTCAGCAGGTCATCACGCAAACCGGTAAGCGTTTCGTAGCCATTGACCCAAAACTTGAGCCCTCTGATATCCTTCATCACGTTCTCCGCCCGTTCTGAATCCGACCAGAATTCCGGTTGCGCAGTTTGCATTTCCAGCTCTGCCAGCCGCTCCTTCCGGGAGGCATAATCGAGGTACTTTCCTAATGCTTCAACTCTATCCTCAAGTTCTTTAACCTGATCTAACGTCATATATCCTTATTTTCTTTAAATTCAATCCGCAAGTTACGAAAATTAACCGCCCAACGTAAAGGCTGCGATGCCTTGTCATTGGCGCAAAACCTTTTACCTTTGCAACGGTTTTTCGCTAACTGCGTGCTGACCAGCAAATCATTTAAAAAACTTACATTAAAATATCCTGCAAATGTCTCAGAATTATGACGTTATAGTGATAGGCAGCGGCCCAGGAGGGTATCCTACCGCCATCAGAGCATCCCAGTTGGGGCTAAAAGTGGCGATTGTAGAAAAAGAAAACCTCGGCGGAATCTGTCTGAACTGGGGCTGTATCCCGACCAAAGCTTTATTGAAGAGCGCTCAGGTATTTGAATACATCAAACATGCTAAAGACTACGGCATCAACGTGGGTGAAAGCGCTGCCGATTTCGGCGCTGTAATCAAACGTAGCCGCGGCGTTGCCGAAGGGATGAACAAAGGCGTTACATTCCTGATGAAAAAGAACAAAATAGACGTCATTTACGGCACCGGTAAAGTCGTGAAAGATCAGTCGGTAGAGGTAACGGACAAAGACGGGAAGAAAACAGTTTACCGTGCGGGGAAAGGCGTGGTTATCGCCACCGGCGCGCGCGCCAGGGAGCTGCCCAATATCAAAATCGACGGAGAAAAAGTAATCGAGTACCGCAAGGCGATGAGCCTCGAAAAGCAGCCCAAAAGCCTGCTCGTAATCGGGTCGGGTGCGATCGGCGTCGAATTTGCCTATGTATATGCCAGCCTCGGCACCAAGGTGACAATTGTTGAATTCCTTCCGAACGTCGTTCCGGTAGAAGATGAAGACGTATCAAAGGAACTGGCGAAGCAATACAAGAAGCTCGGCATCGACATTTACACCAATTCGACAGTTGAAAAAGTTGACACAAAAGGCAAGGGTGCGAAAGTATTCGTAAAAACTCCCGAAGGCGAAAAGACTTTCGAAGTGGATGTTGTGCTTTCAGCCGCCGGTGTCGTGTCCAATATTGAAAACATCGGGCTTGAAGAAGTAGGGATCAAAACTGACAAAGGCAAGATTTCGGTTAACCAATGGTACGAAACCAGCGTTCCGGGCTTCTATGCCATCGGGGACTGTACACCGGGGCCTGCGCTGGCGCACGTGGCTACCGCCGAGGGAATCATCGCCGCTGAAAAAATAGCGGGCCATAAAACAGAAGCCCTCGACTATGGCAACATCCCGGGCTGTACGTATTGCCAGCCTGAGATTGCTTCTGTAGGTCTCACCGAAAAGAAAGCAAAAGAAGCCGGCTACGAGATTAAAGTAGGCAAGTTCCCGTTCGTTGCATCCGGCAAAGCCAAAGCTGCCGGTGCGCCCGACGGTTTCGTAAAGGTAATTTACGATGCCAAATACGGCGAATTCCTTGGCGCCCACATGATCGGCTACAACGTAACCGAGCTTATCGCCGAAGTAGTGGTAGCCCGCAAGCTGGAAACAACGGCACACGAAATTCTTCGTTCGGTACATCCTCACCCGACCATTTCCGAGGCGGTAAAAGGCGCGACCGAAGTAGCTTACGGCGAGGCAATCGATCTGTAAGCAATAAAGCACAAAAGGTCAGGCATGAAAACATATTCTATGCCTGACTTTTGCTTTTAAACTCATCCCGGCAAACACACCTCAAAAAAGTGAAAACCGACTTTACCATCATTATAAGTCGAACTGACGCGCTTGGCGACATGGTCCTGACCCTACCGATGGCCGCTTTCCTGAAAGAATCTTTCCCTCGCTGCAAAGTGTATTTTCTTGCCAGGAAATACACCCAACCGCTGATCTCCCTTTGCAGACATATAGAGGGTTTTATTGACTACGACGTCTTGAACGGCCTTCCGGAAGCCGAACAAATCGCCTGTCTGCAACAATACCAGGCCGATATTTTTGTAAACGTTTTGCCTAAGCGGAGCCTCGCCTCGTTGGCAAAAAAGGCCGGAATCCCGCAACGTATAGGTACATTCAACCGGTGGTACCACTGGCTGTCCTGCAATCAGCTCATCAGGCTCTCCCGGAGCAGGTCTGACTTGCATGAAGCCCAATTGAATTTCCAGCTGCTGCGTACCCTGATCAAAAAAGTTGACCTTCCGGCGGAAATCATCCCTCAGTACTATGCGGTTACTCCGCCTCCTTTTTTCGATTTCGGTTTTATCCCGAAAAGTGATAAATCACTCATAATCCTTCATCCGAAATCAAGCGGGAACGGCAAGGAATGGGGAATCGAAAACTACAATGCCCTGCTCGGTCTCCTCAACCCGGATACCCACCAGGTTGTAATTTGCGGACTCCCGGGTGAGGCTGAACACATCGCACCGATCTTTAAGAACCATCCCTGGGTTGTTGACGCAATAGGCCGGCTCAGCCTGACGGAATACGTAAGCCTCATAAGTCGCGCCGACGCCCTGGTTGCCAGTGGAACCGGACCGCTGCATATTGCGGCTATGATGGGAATAAAGGCAATCGGGCTCTTTCCTCTGCGAAAAGATATAGGTCCCGGCCGATGGCGGCCGCTAGGGAAACAGGCAGTTGTTTTGGTGGCCGCCGAAACCTGCGGTCCTTGTTCTGCAGGCAACAGTTGCGAATGCATCAGTGAGATCAAACCACAACGCGTTGCCAACCTGCTGAATTACGAGTACGTATAGTTAAAAGTAGCCTACCGTTTAAAAACAGCTTGCCGCGATGCGTGTGTACAAAACCAACAGACTGCTTTACTACCTGAAAGGCTATCTGCGTCCGCTTATTCCGGCTGCATCATTTGACAAGAAGATACACGAGCTTTCGGGGAAGCTTTCCCGGGAGGATATGAAATCCGTAGAATTTCGAGTAGATTACTATTGCAAATTTAGCACGCAGACCATGCTGAAGGGTAATCAAACGATACAGGACCTGAAGACTCCGGTCAGCCCGAAATCATACTACTTTGACACATACGAATACGCCCGTTATTTCGATCACAGCCGGTTAATTGATTATACATTCGGCGACGTCAATGTCCAACTGGACCACCCGGCTATTACAAAATCCAGGCCGGTGGTTTCCGGCAACAATAACAATATATTGCTCAAGCTGGACAAGGTCAGGCATTTTGTCCGTGTCGAAGACACAAAACCCTATAAAGCAAAAAAAGATCTCCTGGTTGGGCGCGGAAATATAACGCAGCCGCACCGGGTTAAATTCTACCGGCTCTATTATGATCATCCGTTGTGTGATTTGGGTCAAACCAACCGGGATGGGAACAATCCGCAGTGGATAAAGCCGAAAATGCCATTAGAAGACCATTTGAACTACAAATTTATTCTGAGCCTGGAGGGCAACGACGTAGCGACCAACCTGAAATGGATTATGTCGTCAAATTCAGCGGCGGTAGCGATCAATCCCAAAATAGAGTCGTGGTATATGGAAGGCACGCTGCTTCCAAATGTACACTATATTGCTATAAAAGACGACTACAGTGACCTACCCACTCAACTACAGTACTATATTGACCATCCGAAAGAAGCCAGGGAAATAATTGAAAACGCAAAAGTTTACCGGTCTCAGTTCGACAACCGTGCAAGGGAATCGCTTATCAGCCTTCTCGTGCTTAAAAAGTATCTGAGCAGCTTTTAAAAATCATCAGTTTCATCCGGGAAAAAGCCCCGCTACTTCTCTGCCATATCCGAATAGCAAAAGCGGGAAAACGCTCACTGTATCAAGCCGTTCCGCCAGGGTTCACTTCAAGCGCGGCCGATTCCCCCGGGTTGGCCACAGGAAACTCCGTCGAATCCCGAACGCGCAATGCTTTCTCCACGCGCCTTTACTTTTGGTAAAAAGACATAGTGTCCTTACATTTCGCAACAAAAAATAACGACGACACTTTTTCAGCGAGCACGATCGCCTCAGTTTTACCGCACCCAAAAGTTTGATTTTTCATGATTAACTATCTGAAATACCGGCAATTCTGTGCACTTTAAAAATTCCACCCACAAATTATGGTACTCTCATGACATCTCATGATGATATTCAGGACTTAACTATTACCCCGAAACATAACCCCAAATTCCGATTTTCAATCCTTATACCATCATGGAACAACCTTGACTACCTGAAACTTTGTATCAATAGTATCCGTAAAAATTCAACTTTCACGCATGAAATCCTGGTACATCTCAATGAAGCCACAGACGGCAGCCTTGAATGGATAAAATCTCAACCGGATCTGTTTTGCTCCTACAGCCGGAATAACCTGGGCGTATGCTATCCGTTGAACCATTTGGCTTCGCGGGCCAGCACTAACTATATCGTATATATGAATGACGACATGTATGCGTGCCCGGAATGGGACAGTGTCCTCGCCGAAGAAATAGACAAAATCGGACACAAGTACTTCTTCCTCTCGTCTACCGCCATAGAGGCGGCAGCGCATAAAAGCTGTTCGGTACAAAAAAACTTCGGAAGAAACATAGAGGAATTTAATGAAACCAGCTTGCTAAAAACCTACAGGGCGCTGAACATACCGGACTGGCAAGGGGCTACCTGGCCTCCAAATATTGTCCACAGGGACATTTGGGCCCAGGTAGGTGGCTATAGTATAGAATTTTCCCCGGGCATGTACTCCGATCCGGATTTTTCAATGAAACTATGGCATGCAGGGATAAGGATATTCAAAGGCGTCAATGCCAGTAAAGTATATCATTTTGGCTCCCTATCGGTTAAAAGGGTAAAAAAGAACAGAGGATACTTCCAGTTTATTTCAAAGTGGGGCGTTACCTCAGGCACGGTAACCAATCATTACCTGCATCGCGGCCTGGATTTTAGCGGTCCGCTACAGGCTCCCAGAATCCCGGCCTTAACGAAATTAAAAAACTTCTTTCGAAGGGTGCAAAGCGCCTACCTTCATAGCTGACGTCGCTGCTTCGGCGGTTTCTCGCAGGCATGCCTGCCGCCGCTCATAAAAAAAGGCGCCTTTCGGGCAGTCGTGGTCGGAAGATTTTTTCTTCCGACTTTTTCATTTTTCAGATATTCAATATTATTA